>NZ_MQTY02000124.1:0-1821 GCF_016082285.1 Spiroplasma sp. Moj | reverse complement strand
ATTATACANTTAAAAACCTTAGATAATAANGGAGTGNAATATTATGGCAACAATTAATTTGCCACAAGTACCTTTTACATTNNAAGGTAATANAACAGNNCAAAAAGCNTATGTTGATATGNTTAATGCTTTATTGCGTGGACCTTTATATAATGAATATGCAAGTATTATGCANTATGCNACNGCAACCGCNGAACAAGTTGCTTGATTACCTAATGCNGGACAAGCANTATATAATTTAACTCATCGTGTGGTATGACAAGATGATTATTCATTACCAAATGGTGGAACAACTCAAACAATGGGATTAACAAGAATTCCAGTTCCGATTGATAAGAGATTTAATTTAAAATTAATGAATGAGGCTTTTGACTTAGCATTAATAGAACAAAATATTAAAAATGGTGTTATTGCTGATGCTATTTCTAGTGTTGTACAAAATAAATTTGTTAATTTAGAATGTGAATTAATTCAGGCTATTTATGATTATTGTTTAGCAGATGGTCAATATGAAGTNATTCCATTTCGTAGTTANACAGCAGAAAATGCTGATGATGCAAATAAGGCATTCTTTACATTAAATGAAACTTTGATTGAATTAACTAATCAAATTAGTAATTTATATTTTGGATTGCCAACCGATAAAATGTTTATGGTTTTAGGTCGTAGAGCCTATTTAGGATTAACACCTGCGTATTTAAAAGTAATTGGTTCACAAGCCCAATTAAAAGCAATGGTTAATGGTGAATTATATGAAAATACTGCAATGGGTATTCCTGTATCTAAAAGTTTTCATTTAGAAAAAACATATACAAAAGGACAAGTTAACCGTGATAAAGGTTATAATTTTACTAATGTAAATGGTTTAATTATTAATAAACAAGTATGAGCATATCCAATTAATATGGATACTATTCAACAAGTTTTAGATAATGATACTGCTAACCCTAAATGAATTGGTAAAGTACAATATGCAACACCAACTATTTTATATCCAAAAACATGTAAAATTATTTTAGAAAAAGCACCTACACAAGCAGAAATTAAACAAGCATATAATAACTTAAATAAAACTTATCGTGTTCCTATTGATTATGAAATTTTATCACCAACACCAAGTAAAATTGATATTAGTAAAATTAATAAATTAGATAAACCAACTATTCATGTTGACGATCCAACTCAAACAACAGCCGAACAATTAAAACCACAATTTAAAGCTGTCGTTTTAAAAGCAATTAAAGCCGTAGATAGTTCTTTAACTGANAATGATTATGATTACTTTATTGAAGCTAAGGGTGAAGATTGACCAATAGATATTACAAATGATAAAACTGTTGAAGTTCAAATTGAGGGTAAAAACAATGCTACTGGTCAAACAAATCCAATTGATGTNGTAATTAAAAATTCTTAATAAACAATGAANTTANTAATNTTACGANTTTTAACTTTATTAGTATCTAATTTAGAAAATAAACCTTTAATAAGTAAATTTGTAAATTTAATTAATAGAGTTAATCAAGTTCAAAATAAAGTATTAAAANCAATTAATTATATTACTGATAAATATAATAAAATTACAAGTAAAGNTGAAGATATTTATCAGTGNTTAAATCCATTTACTTATTTAGATTTAATTAAAAAAGGTCATAAAAAAGAAATACAACAAATATTAAGTCAATTAGAAAAAGATAATAATATTAAAAATAGAGAACAATTTAAAAATGAAAATTATCTAAATATGTGAAAACCATATACATTTTAGACCACTGATTTAGTTTTTAAATTATAATGGAGATTAAAATGAAAAAGTATATGGTA
>NZ_MQTY02000123.1:0-2776 GCF_016082285.1 Spiroplasma sp. Moj | reverse complement strand
GATAAAGTCATAAATAATCGATTTTTTAGTGATAATTTGTTAGCTTTGCCACCTTTTTTAAATTTTTCTATTTCAGCAACCTTTAAAATATCTAACATTTTATTAAAAGTGGCTTGTTTTATTCCTGNTAATCGGAATAATTCTTTATCATTAATAAAATCAAATTTATCAAATTTCATAATTTTAGATTCCTATAATTTCTATTTTAAATATATTTTATAGGAATTTTAAAATAACTAGGTTATGCAAGAAGTCTAATNAATAANAAATAATCTTCAATAAAATAGACACATAAAATTAATTTTATGTGTCTATTTTAGATATTCAAACCTTGTTATTTTTTTTGTTGATGTTTCACTTTTAAAACTTTTTTAGTTCGTAAATCTTCTTGATATTCATTAAAATATGGATCAGGCTCATCAACTAATTTGTTACGATATTTTTTTCAGTAGTAAACTAAAATTGGAATAATAATTGCTGCTGAAATTAAATCATTTAAACCAATAAAGACATAATAGAAAATTAGATTTCCAGTTGCTTGACTAACGCCAAAACCAATTCCAATTAATGGTAAAATTACAACAATTGAACGTAAACTACTTGTAAATGTTGCTAAAAAGGAACGATTAATTCCTTGGAACAACGTTAAAGCAATATAAGTTAATGAACAAAATGGATAAGTCATAAAGTTTAAAACAATTCATCAACGATATTTCGTTGCATATTTTTCAGGAAAAGCAAATAACATCATCATATCTTTTCCAAAAATAATAAAGACAATTAACATTAAACAAAATCAAATAATAATTAATAAACTAACCCGTTTTAAAACTTCTCAAATTCGAGCATTCTTTTTTGCCCCATAATTATAGGCAATAATACTACGAGCCCCTTGTGTAACACCAACCCCTGCTGATAATACTAATGTCATTCATGGCACAATTGAAGAATAAAGTTCCTGCAAAACAGCAACCCCATTATGATATTCTTGGTTTGGTAACTGAACAACAAGGAATGTTGCAACATAAGATGTAACGACTAAAGCAGCATTATTAATAAAATTTGGTAATCCTGCTTTAGTAAAATTAGCAATATTTTTTCCTTCAATTTGGAATAAGTCATTTCAGTAAAATTTTGAATAACTATTTTTTGTTTTAAAAACAATAATAAATCCTCAAATTACTTGTACTGTTCAAGAAAAAACTGTCCCCAACATTGCTCCTGACATTCCAAGATGACAAACTCTCATAAAGAAAATGGCCGCTGCAGCATTAATTAATAATGAACTTAAAATCATAATTATTACTCATTTCATTCGTCCTTCACTACGAATTAAGGACATAAAATAATAACTTAAAAACATCATTGGTGCTGCTGCTAACATTGGAAATGAATATTCTCAACATAAACTTTCTGTAATTGGATTATAATGTTTTCCCATTTGAGAAGTAATAAATATAGCGTTTCATCCCGGAAATACAATACAAAAAATTGCAAATGCAACAATGATTGAAAAAAAAACTGTTAATGAAAAACCATTTCCTGCAATTCGACACATACTTGGAATATCACGTTGCCCATAAGCAATTGAAAAATTCATTGCACAACCCATTCCAATCATAATACTAAATGACCATTGTAAGTTATATGTTTGTGAAGCATATTGAGTTGCAACATTAATAAATGACCGCATATCAGATAAAGGAATTTCTGTAACACTAATATTTTTTAACCGATTATATGCATCAATATAAAATTGGTCATGAATTAAATCAGGTGCGGCAAATGATAATGCTAAACTTTTATCAACAATATTGTATAACCCTTGAACAATCATTAAGAAAACAGTTGGAACACAAAAGTATGATATTGTTTTTCAAGGTTTTTCAAACCGTAATTTTTTTTCACGACCTGTTAAAACTTCTGACAAATTAATTTCCTCCCCCCTAATAAAAAAATAAAAAAACCTTACGATGTAAAGTAATTTTAAAACTACATTAATAATCTTCGTTATAATTATAGCTCAAAAAAATTATTTTACTAAGGTTTTTTAACATTAATTACTTAATGCACTTGCTTTACCAAAATTTTTATTAACTGAAAAAACAACACGATCGTAAATTTCGGTAATATTTGTTACAAATGGTTTAATAGTAATTAAAATTACTTTTTCTTCAAAAGCACGATAAGAAATTTCTTTAATTTGTTCATTGCCATTTTCTAAATGTAAAATTAAACCATCTTCTAATTTTTCAATTATGGGAAGATTTAATTTTTTTACAACATTTTCTAAACTTCCTAACATTGGTTTTTCCATTACGGTAAATTGATAATAGTTTTGGGTTGAATAGACTTCTTGGTTGGAAAAACAAATTTTACTTTTAATTTAGCAGGTTATTTATCAATAAAAGAAAATAAGAAAACATTATTAATTGATTTAGACCCACAAGGCAATTTAACTCAATGTGTTCAAATGGATATAATTGAACCGTTAGCTATGAATATGTTTTTAAATCAAGNAAAAAAATATTAAAGAATTAATATTAAAAACTGAAATTAATAATTTGGATATAATACCAACCAATATTGGCATGTCTAGTTTAGAAGTAAAATTATTTAATNNANTNNNTAGAGAAACTAAACTTATAAAATATATTAATAAAAACAAAAATTTTTTATTAGACTTCTTGCATAACCTATTAAAATAATTGTAAATATTTTTAAAAAAATACTAATAGCAAATTATAATTTTAATTAATTATGTTTTTTATTTAAA
>NZ_MQTY02000122.1:0-2795 GCF_016082285.1 Spiroplasma sp. Moj | reverse complement strand
AACTAGGTTATGCAAGAAGTCTAATGAAATTAGCAATAATTTCATTTTTTAAATATGTTATAATTTGGAAGGTGAGAAAAGGGGGGTTAAATTATGAGTAATTTTAATCAATTTGGTTTTAAGCGGTTTTTAAATTTAGGCCTTGCTGAATTAAAATTTGTTGAACCAACTATTGTGCAAGAAAAAGTAATGCCATTATTATTAAAACATCAAAATGTTATATGTAAGGCACATACAGGAACTGGAAAAACATTTGCGTTTTGTTTACCAATTTTAAATAATATAAATTATGAGCAAGCAAAAATTCAATCTATTATTGTAACCCCAACCCGTGAATTAGCAAAACAAATTTATGATAATATTCGTTTTTTTAAAAAATTTGAACCAAATTTACAAGTTAATTATTTTATTGGTGGCGAAGATATTAAACGTCAAATTGAACAATTGCAACGAATTCAACCCCACATTATTATTGCCACTCCAAAGCGACTAAAAGATTTGTTTGAACAACAAAGTCTAAATTTAGGTAAATTAACAACTTTTATTATTGATGAATGTGATATGCTTTTTGATTTAGGTTTTATTGAAAATGTTGATTATATTTTAAGCAAAGTGAATCCTAATGTTCAAGTATCTGTTTTTTCTGCAACAATTCCGCCTGAGTTAAAACCTTTTTTAATCAAGTATTTAAAAAATCCACATTATTTAGATTTAAATGCCAATCAAATAACAAATCAAAACATTACACATATTTTAATTCCAACAAAACATCAAGAACGAGAAACAATTTTATTAAAACTTTTAAAAACATTTGATCCATATTTATGTTTAATTTTTGTTAATAAAAAAACAGATATTAATAAGTATTATGATTTGTTATTAGAACATAATTATTCTGTTATCCAATTACATGCTGGATTAGAACCACGATTACGAACACAAGTTGTTAAACGAATTCGAAATTTAGAATATAAGTATGTTATTGCCAGTGATATTGCAGCGCGTGGAATTGATTTTATTGGTGTTAGTCATATTATTTCAATTGATTTACCAAATGATTTAGAATATTATATTCATCGTAGTGGTCGTACTGGACGGGCAAATTATACTGGTTATAGTTATGTTTTTTATGATACAAAAAATTTAAATTTAGTGCAACAATTAATGACAAAAGGAATTACTTTTAAAACAAAGAAATGAAATCAACAAGGAGAATTAGTTGAAACAGTTCTTAGTGATGATAAGCCTAAAAAACAATCTTCTCTTGCAGTTGAGAATGAAATTAATAAAATTATTCATCGTTATAAAACAAAAGATAATAATAAAAAAATTAAACCTGGTTATAAGAAAAAACGAAAAGCGGAAATTGATGAATTTAAAAAACAAGTTCGTCGGAGTCACATTAAAGAATCAATTAAAAAAATTAAAAAAGAAAAAGCAAAAGAACGAGCAAATAAATTATTTAATAAAGATTAAAAAGAAAACTTAATGTTTTTTGTTAATGTTATTTTTTTAAACAAGAAACAAAAGTCTTTTTTTTTTTTTTTTTTTTTTNTTTTTTTTTTTTTTTTTTTTGCTGTAACATTTTTGCCATTTTTTTGTAGTTTTCTTTTTGTTGGTGTATTTTGTCTGGTTTGTTTTATTGTTGCAGATAAATTTGTACGGTTTTCAAATTGTATTTATTAAGACTCTATGTTTTGTATTTTCATATACATATTTATATGTATATATATTTACTATAGGAAACTAAGTGCATTCGTATTGATTGGCTGTGTCTATGTATGTGTGTGTGTGTGTTTACATGTATGTATGTGTTTGTGTTTGTTTATTATAAATTGTACAATAGTCTTTTGCTTATCTTGTAATTTGTATTTAGGATTTTACTGGTATTTTTTATCTACTGTATTTTGTATTTCTTTTCATTCTTCAACTGCATTTTTATCTATTGTATCTTTCGTTTGTTTTTGTTTTTCATTTTTTTGCTTCATCTGATTCTAGTGTAAATTTTAAGAAAATATTGGGTATCGATTTCCTNTTTNTTTTNGTTTTTTTTTTTTTTTTTTGGGGCGCAGTTGCTGCACTTGTCGCGAGCCGCGATCCGCGCGTTGCATCTGCTGTCCATTGTCTGTCTCCCTCACACACACACAAACTCTCACTCTCTCTCTCNCNCTCTCTCTCTNTCTCTNTNTCNNTCTNTCTGNCGTNNTTNCNNTNNTTTTCTCAATTTATCTTTATCTCTACCTCTCAATTATTCCCCCTATCTCTCTCTCTCTCTCTTGTGTAATCCTCTCACCCATTCTCTAGCACTACTACTCCTCGCACGCGTCCTCTCTCTCTTGTCAACTCCCCTCACCCATTCTCTCTTTTTTTTCGCCTTTTGCCTCCCTTACTCCCTCTCTACCTCAATAACTCCCTCTCTTTCTCTCTCATCTGCTCCTTCTCACCCATTCTCTCTCTGTATATATTATATGTAAATTATTNNNNATTTNNATNTNNATTCTAATTTAAAGACTAAATCAGTGGTCTAAAATGTATATGGTTTTCACATAATTTCTTCAATTGCCCCTTTACAGATTAAAGTATGATGTTTGTCTTTGCCTGAAACAACAACCGTTAATTTACGCCGATTAAAATCAAAGGGGATTTCATCAATTTTTTGATAATCATCCTTAAAACTAGATAAATGATGATTATCAATATAATAGACTTCTTGCATAACCTAGTTATTTTAAAATTCCTATAAAATATATTTAAAATAGAAATTATAGGAATCTAAAATTATGAAATTTTGCTAA
>NZ_MQTY02000121.1:0-2843 GCF_016082285.1 Spiroplasma sp. Moj | reverse complement strand
TTTGTTAGCTTTGCCACCTTTTTTAAATTTTTCTATTTCAGCAACCTTTAAAATATCTAACATTTTATTAAAAGTGGCTTGTTTTATTCCTGTTAATCGGAATAATTCTTTATCATTAATAAAATCAAATTTATCAAATTTCATAATTTTAGATTCCTATAATTTCTATTTTAAATATATTTTATAGGAATTTTAAAATAACTAGGTTATGCAAGAAGTCTATTAATTNTATGGNTAAAAATATTGTGTGATATTTAGATCCACCGTATTATTACAATAAAGGAAAAGTTTATAAACATTCAAAAATGAACTTTTATGAACTAAAAGATAGTATTTTAAAGATTAAAGGTAAATGAATTTTAAGTATTGATAATTCTGAATTTATTAAAGACTTGTTTAAAGAATTTAATATTAATGAATTTCAATGAGTATATAGTTCTACTAATTGTCATAATAGAAAACCAAAACTTGGTCAAGAACTAATTATTACAAATTTTAAGGAGTGTGATTAATTATGTTAGGAATTTGAATATTTTTTATTAAACGTAAATGTCAAATTTGTCGTTCTATTTTGAATAAAAAATTTGTTGGTAAATTATATTTTAAGTTAAATGTTTGTTCAATGCAGTGTAACCGAAAGCGAGTTGATTTGAGTAATGTATCAGGAACCAAATTATACATAAAAGTCCAAATCTGTTTAATATTATTAAAGTAATCAATATTGAGTGATTTATAAATTTTAATGGTTTTCAATCTTTTTGAAAAATAATTGAAAGTGAATTCTTTGCTGGTATTGATACTAGTAAAAATGAGTTATATGTGTGAAAGTAAGGTGTTTTTATGAGTTTTTATAAAAAGAATATTAATGTAGAAAATTATTTTATTCGAGCAGAATTTGTAGTTTTTAAAACTGATAAAGCAAGTTTTATAAATTTACCTAATCATAATCGCCATATTGGTTTTTGATTTAGTAATAAGTTTATTTATCCTAGTCAAAAACATTCTGAACAAGTAGCAATCGGATTGATTTATGATAATTCTTATCCTATTGTGAAATATGATGAAAATTTAAAACGTTATGTATGAAAATATTTAACTAGAACTGAATTAATTAATTTATATAATCAATATAAACAAAATTATTTTATACAACTGAAAAAAGCATTATTCCCTGGTGAACCTCAAAAAACAATTAGTAATAATCGAACAAATTGAAATGTTGAAAAAGAGCAAGAATTAATTAATGATTTGAAAGACTTAAATTAAATGAGTTTATATGATTATTGAGTTCAATTTGTTAGTTATATTATTGGTTCTAATGCTCCCGAATTTTTATATGTTATATCGTTTGTATTATTTATTGTTTTATTTTTTGGAATGTTTTTAAAACTTATTCAGAAAATGTGGAGTTTTTAAAAATGCAAAATGATTGAGAAAAATTAAAAGAGTTTTTTATTCATGTTTTTTTGTTTATAGATAAAATGAATGTTGAAAATATTACAACTTGAAATTTAACACAAAATGAATATTTAATTCTGATGATTGGTGTTTGAATTGTGATTTTATTTTTAACGTGGTTTTTATTATGAATGGTTTTTAAAATAGTTGGGTATTTTAAGTAATGAAAAAGTTTATATTTTTCTTAAAAAATTATTGTTATATTAGTGGTTCAATGATTTTGTTTAGTTTAATTGATTTATTACTTTGGATAATTTCATTAAATTATACTGGTTTAGTATTTTGATTATTGTTTGCTTTGCAATGTGTTTATTTTGTATGATGAGTTTGAAAAAACATATTTTATCAGTTGAATGCTTTTCGTTTAGTTAATTTTGTTTGAGATAATCCGTTATCGGTAATTATTGGTAAGTTAGGAACTGGTAAAACATTACTTTTAACTTATTTATCACAAACTATGAAATTATTAACAGATAAAATTTATAGTAATTATCCGTTAGAAGATGATAAAGTTAAAGTTTTAACATTTAAAAATTTAGATTTTACAGATAGAACAAAATCAGTTCCTCCTGATGACAGTGTTATTTTATTTGATGAAAGTTATTTATATATTGATGGAACTAGTCCCCACGATGAGAAAAAAGTTCATAGTGGTAAAATCCCGTGAATTGTATTAGCAAGACATTTTGGTAATCGTGCTTTGTTTACAGCACAGCTTGAGGGTATGATTTGAAATAATATTAGGCAATTAGCAAGTGGTATTATTATTCCAATTTCATTGAAAAAACCTATTGCTAAAAAAGGATTTAATTTTTTTAATTGTTTCTTTATTATGCGAATTGGTATTTTCCAATATATTACAGATTATGAAATTTGAAAAACAAAATCAGTAGAACGAACAGCCGAAGGAAAACGAGCAAAACATAAGTCGGATGTTGGTTTAGGAATTCGGTTTTTAAAAAAATTATTCCATTAGAATTTGCACAGAAATATGATAATCAATGATTAAAGTTTGTTCGTGATTTAAAAAATGATGAAATAGTTAATTATAAAGAATATTACTGGTCAGAAATTACTAAATTGAATGTTAAAGATCGTTTATAATTGTTTGATATTGATATTTTTAAAAAGAATTTAAAACCTAAAAAGGAAAAAGGAAGTGGTAAAGATGATTAATTTATTATCAGAAAGTAGTAATTGAGATAAGATTTTTAGTTTTATTTTTGATGTATTAGACTTCTTGCATAACCTATTAAAATAATTGTAAATATTTTTAAAAAGATACTAATAGCAAATTATAATTTTAATTAATTATGTCTTTTATTTAAAAATTTAATATTTTCCTACAACGAAAAATGACTTTTTTATTTAAATTATTTAATTTT
>NZ_MQTY02000120.1:0-2875 GCF_016082285.1 Spiroplasma sp. Moj | reverse complement strand
ATTTCATAATTTTAGATTCCTATAATTTCTATTTTAAATATATTTTATAGGAATTTTAAAATAACTAGGTTATGCAAGAAGTCTAATATAATGAAGATAAAATAAAGATAAAAAGAAAGGTGAAAAANTTNCAAGAACTAAAAGAAACTAAATTAATTATTAATGAAATAAATATTAAAAAATCANGCTTCNTTTGTTTATTGCAAAAAGCTACTTCCGAACATGATGCACTTCAATTTATTAAAACAAATCAACAGCCANACGCTGCTCATAACTGTTANGCCTACATTAATTGGGAAAAATCAAAATATTATTCGAAAAAGTGATGATGGCGAACCAACTAATACTGCTGGTAAACCAATTTTAGAAATTTTACNTCATCATAATTTAACTAATGTTGTGTGTTTAGTTATTCGTTATTTTGGGNGAATTAAATTAGGAGCTGGCGNATTAATTCGCGCTTATGCTAATAGTNTTAAAACAAACCTNAAAAAAAGCGGAATTAATTCCNTATTTTGAAACAAAAGATATTATTATTAAATTCCCAATTAATAAAATTAAATTAGTTGATGAATATTTAACATATCATTATCAAAATTTAATAATTAATAAAAATTTTAAGGAACCTATTAGCTATCAATTTTCGTTACCTAGTGAACAAATCCATACTTTCCTTTTATGANCCAGCAATAATAAAATTAATATAATTATTTCCGAGCATATAAATAATTAATATTTTTTCCAAGTTTAACAAAGCGTCGTTCATATTCAGTTGGAACATTATTTTCCGCATACTGACTCTGATATAAATTTGTTGTATAATCAACAATTTTTCAATTATTTTCTTTAAATGATTCTAATGAATAAGTAAATAATTGATCATTATCTGTTTTAAAATGAATTTCACCATTATCTTGTAAAATAATTTGATAAAAATCTAAATATATTTTATTTGTTAGCCGACGTTTTTCATGTCGCACTTTTGGTCAAGGATCAGAGAAATTTAAATATATTTTATTAATTTCTTTAGGTGCAAAAATTTCTAGTAAAAAAATAGCACCAAAAACAATTATTTTTAAATTAGATAAATTTTCAGCAATTATTTTTTTTAAANCTAAAACTAAAACTGATGGATAACGTTCGATTNCTAAAAANTTTTGATTTGGATATTTTTTTGCTAATGCTATAATAAAATCCCCTTTCCCAGAACCAATTTCAATATTTAAGGGATTATTATTTTTAAAAATCATTTTTCCCCATTGTCCCTTATAATATTCTGGATTTTGAATTGCAAAGGTAGGATTCTCCATAATATATTCTGTTGCTCAAGGTTTATTTNTTAGTCTCATCTTTAAATCCTTTCNGACTGTTTTTTAATAAAGCTATTTTTATCTCATTACCAATTTCATTTTGTGGTTCATCATAAGTTCCAAATAATGAACCAAACATATAATTAATTTTTAGTTCTTTTAATTTACTATATCCTAAATAACTATTAACTTGTGGTGCAATTAAAATAATATCAAGTTTTTNTGCTAAAATAATATATTCTTTAATTAAATTTTGATAATGCAAATGAATAAACATTTCACNAATAATTGTTGGAGAAAAAACAGCATAATTAGGTTCATAATAGTACAAACTATTTAATTCCGTATCAATTGCTCCAAAATTTTTAACAGCAACTTCAATACCAATATTTTTAATTGTATTTAAANTTTTTTTTAAACTTTTCANGATCAAAGCCAGTTTCCATTAAATCAAAAGTTAAAATTAAATTACCAGGTTTTACTTTTAATTCAATTAATTTTGTTGCAAATTTTTTTAAATTAAACTGATCACTACTAATAAAACTAGCTGGATAAGTAATGAATAATTTTTGTTCTAAATAATAATCTAATTTATGAAAATTTTTAATATTTAATGCCGCATTAAAACGAACTAGCATTGTTTCATGTACAATTCCCCCAAAAGTATTACTATCTTTTCCAAATATTAAATCACTATCAACCCCATCAACTAAATTACTACTATAAATGATATGCTAATNTAAGGCCATCATTTACANTTTATAATTGGAGAATATAAACTAACAATTTTTTCTAACTGAATATGTTCATTTAAAGCTAAAATACTACGTTTTTGGTTTGACAATTNTTTAATATTTTCAGGATCAATAAAAATAATTTGATTTGAATATTCAAGATTTAACCGATTATCTGCTGTTGCAATATTATATTCTTTTAACTTATTTAAATTATTTGATTGTAATNCATATAATGAAGCATATCCTTGTAATTTAACAATTATTTTATAATTTTTTAAAATAAAAGTCGTATTAACTTGTCACAATAAAATTTCAAATTGTTTTAACAAATCAGTTTCTGGTCGTAACTTACTTTTATTATGTAATAAGATACTACTAATATCAGCTTTTTCAATTTGATCAAGGGGAAGAAAAATTCCAAAATGATTTAAACTTGCTTTAAAAAATAAAANATTTTGTTCTTTTCATAGTGTAAAAACTTGATGAGAAATAAGATCAATAATTTTATTTTTAACATNACTATTTANAAATTTGTCTANTTTTTCAATATTATTAATCATAAAANTAAAATAAATTCCACGACNAATCTTATTCTTATGAATTAAATTATAAATAGCATCATGTGCTAAANCCTCACGAACATAACTATTGCGGTCATATTCAATAATATTTTGTAATTTTATTGCATGAACATAAATTAATTCAATAATACCACAAATACTATAAGCAAAATAAGTCATTGCAATTCACACTAATGTGAAAACCATATACATTTTAGACCACTGATTTAGTCTTTAAATTAGAATGGAGATTAAAATGAAAAAGTAT
>NZ_MQTY02000012.1:4225-14359 GCF_016082285.1 Spiroplasma sp. Moj | reverse complement strand
TTAAAATTAAATAATTTAAATAAAAAAGTCATTTTTCGTTGTAGGAAAATATTAAATTTTTAAATAAAAGACATAATTAATTAAAATTATAATTTGCTATTAGTATCTTTTTAAAAATATTTACAATTATTTTAATAGGTTATGCAAGAAGTCTAATTAATAAATTGCTGCCGCAAAAAACTAGTTTGTTTATCATTAAATATAAACTTTACAAAAAATATGGTAGAATAAATTTATTGTATATGATTTTAAAATATTATTTAATATTTTAAAATAAATGACTTTTTATTAAAAGAAAAATTTAATATGAAAATAAAAAACAAACTAAAAAGAGTATGTTGGAAAGTGATTGGTGATCTATCACAAGCTTTTAAAATAGCACGTGGTGCAATTAATCATGTTTTAATTAAAATGGGTTTTGACAAAGCTGAAACTATTAAGAGATCAGAAAATTTTATTCATCTCTTAAAAGAAGAAATAGCAGAATATAAAGAACATATTGAAGGTTATAAAGAATTAGTCAATAAGTTAAAAACGACTAATGCTGAATTAGAAAAACAATATTATGAAGCCCTTGCTAAAATAGCAAAAGAAAATGGGGAAGATTTTGTTTTAGAAAACAATAATAAAAATATTGCATTAGAGTCAAGACCAAAACAATTTAAAAAAAGCAATCCAACAAATAATTAAACCAGAGCGAGGAAAAAAAGATAACATCTAATATTCCGAAACAAGGTCAACAATATCAAAAAATTCTTAACAAAATTGATAATATTGATGAAGGATATGTATCAGATAAAGAACATGAAATATAAAAAATAAAAACAACAACATTGTTGTTGTTTTTATTTTCGTTTTCTTTGATAATTGTAAACCGATGTTAATACTCAATTTTGAGGACTTCATTTTGTTAATTTTTTTACAATTTTATTAACACTACCTGTTACAATATAATTTTTTCTTTTTACTTTTAATCCTTTTAGTAAACTTTTTCGAGCATAAGTAGATGTCTTCATAACTTTCACTGTTGAGTGATATTTTGCATCTTTCTGGTTACTACTTCGATTTCAGAAACCAGTTTTTAACGGCCCTGGACATAAGGTAATAACTCGAACTGGTGATTTTGTTTTTTTCAATTCCGTATTAATCGCCACTCCCAAACTTCAGACATAAGCTTTTGAAGCATAATAACTAGCAAAAACTGAGGCTGGCGTAAATGCCGCTAAACTACCAATGTTTAAAACACGTCCTTGTTGTTGCGCTATAAAACGTTGTACAAATAATTTTGTTAAAATATGGAGCGCTTTAATATTTAAATCAATCATATTCATTTCTTGCTCTAAACTAGATTCATTAAAATAACCTCATACACCATATCCAGCATTATTAATTAAAATTGTTACATTATCTTTTGCAACATCATTAAATAATTTTTCACAATTTTCTAAATTACTTAAATCATAATTAATCATTTTAATTGTTTGTGTTGGATATTTTTGCTGTAAAGCAGTAACAGGGGTTGTATCACGAGCAACAGCAACAACATTATAACCAAGTTTTAATAATTCTTCGCAATAACAATATCCTAATCCTTTACTAGCACCAGTAACAACAGCTCATTCTAAACTATTACTATTTGTTTTTTTCATTATTTTCTTGTCCATTTTCTAATTTTGGTTTTTTAATAACTGTCATATCAAATAATTTTTTACGATTTAAGAAAATATAATTTCCTGCTGCCGCTAATGATAATACCGTTGCTAAATAAATTGGAATCATAATAATTTGGTTTACTCAACCAAATTCATCTCATTGGCCTGTTTTTAAAGAATGACCACTAAACATACGAAAACCAATAAAAAATAAAATTGTCATTCCAAACATCTCCATTGCTGCTCGCACACGTCCTAATTGATTAGCAGCCATCACCACTTTTTGTGTTGCTAAAATTTGGCGAACAACATCAATTACAAAATCGCGAGCAATTAACAATACAACCATTCAAACTGGAATAATGTTTGCATAAGCAAAGACAATTAAAACAGTATTTGTTAGTAATTTATCGGCGATTGAATCAAAAAATTTGCCAAATGTTGTGACTTGATTGTAGCAACGAGCAATAAAACCATCTAATAAGTCAGTTAAGCTAGCAATAATAAATAAAATCCCAGCAATTAAATAACTAATTGGTAATGAATAAGTAACATTATCTCCTTTAATTGTTAATCATTGATCTCATCCATTATATAAGGAACTATTTTCAAATGGAACAATTACCATTAAAGCAATAATAACTGGGATTAAAAAAATCCGAATTAATGTAATACGATTAGCTCAATTCATTTTAAGTCCTCTTTTCTAAAAATATCTTATCCTAGATATGTTAATATTACTTACATATTATATTATATAAATGTATAATATTAAAGAAAGTTTATGAGGTGAGGGGAAAAATGATTAAAGAACTAGTACAATTACTTCAACAAAAACAAATGACAATTGCAGCATATGAATCAATAACAGGAGGTCTTTTTAAGTCATTATATAACTAATGTTCCAAATGCTAGTCATGTTTTTTAGGCAGTATTGTTACTTATACTAATAACATTAAAATTAAACTTGGTCATGTTTCCCAATCAATAATTACAAAATATGGTGTTGTTTCAAAAGAAACAGCTGAGGCAATGGCTTTTGCTTGTCAAAAACAATTTAATAGTGATTTTTCCATAAGTTTTACCAGTAATGCTGGTCCAGGCCAATTAGACAACTTGCCAGTTGGAACTGTGTTTGCAACTATTCTTTTTCAAAACCAAGCAACAACATTCGCATTAACATTTAATCCAACTTGATTACAAGAAAAAATTAAAATTGCAACTGTTACAACAATAATTAAACATTTACAACAAATTTTAGAAAAAGAACAAGGAATTAATAGTAAAAAAAAGATAAAAATAAACAGAAAGGAGAATAAAATAATGGAAGATAATAAACCAGTTTCTCCTGAAACAAAAACCGTTGACCAAGATGAAATTTTAAAAACAGTAATGAAAGAAATCGAAAAAACATATGGTAAAGGCGCTATTATGAAATTAGGGGATAAAAGCAACCTAACAATTGAAGCTGTCTCAACTGGAAGTTTATTACTTGATGAAGCAATTGGAGTTGGTGGTTATCCTAAAGGACGAATTATTGAAATTTTTGGGCCAGAATCATCAGGAAAAACAACTCTATCATTACATGCTATTGCTGAAATACAAAAAAATGGTGGGCGAGGAGCCTTTATTGATGCTGAACACGCTTTAGATCCAAATTATGCTAAAAAACTTGGTGTTAATATTGCTGAATTAATTATTGCCCAACCTGATTCAGGTGAACAAGCATTAGATATTTTAGAAACACTTGTTAAATCGAATGCAATTGATTTAGTTGTCATTGATTCTGTTGCCGCATTAGTGCCCAAAGTAGAATTAGAGGGAGAAATGAGTGATGTAACAATTGGTGCGCAAGCACGTTTAATGAGTAAAGCTTTACGAAAATTAAACGGAGTAATTAATAAGACAAATTCAATCGTTATTTTCATTAATCAAATTCGCGAAAAAGTTGGTGTTTTATTTGCTAATCCTGAAACAAGAGCAGGGGGGCGTGCTCTTCGTTTTTATGCTTCTGTCCGATTAGATGTTCGTCGTACTGAAACACTAACAACAGCAGGAGTAGCAACCGCCAATAAAGTAAAAATTAAAGTGGTTAAAAATAAGGTCTCACCGCCTTTTAAAACAGCTCTTGTTGATATTAATTATAATGAAGGAATTGATAAATATTATGAATTAATTGATTTAGCAGTAAAATATGATATTTTAGCAAAAACCGGGGTATGATATGCTTATCAAAATAATAAAATTTGTCAAGGCCGAGAACGTGTAAAAGAATATTTAAAAATGAATCCAGCAGTTTTTTTGGAAATTCAACAACAAATTATTAATAATTTTAAAACAAGACAACAAGATTAGTTAAATGAAAGATAATAAAAGAAAAAGTATTCTTTGAATAACTTTTTCTTTTATTATTTCGTATTATATTTAGTCTTTTTTTTGTTTTTTAAAATGACATTTTTCTAATAAAATCCGAAACTCATTCGGATCTTTTTTCTGAATAACATTAATTAGTTTAATTATAAAGATAATACTAGCGAAAAAAGCTTGTAAAATATTTGTGACAGCTATTTGGTAATTAATTTCTGGACTAATAACAGCATAACAAATTCAAACTAAAGAAGCAGTTATTAGTAATAAATACATTAGTAATGAAATTCCTTTTGTATTTCTTTTAATAATTGTTTTAATACTCTGCGGAATAAGATAAATGCTTGTTAAACTAGTCCCAACTCAACCAATAATTTCATAAGTTGCCATTTAAAACTTCTAAAATTCTATTTCCGTTTTAATGACATGTTTCATAAATCGTAAAGCGTTGGTTCAAATCTAGTGATTTGGCCCCACTAGTGTAACTAGCAAAGCTAATGTTAATTTCGTTGTATAGAGCATCATCACTAATTTTCGTTTGATATCATCCTAGTGGTTCAATATCTTCAAATTCTAATGCTGGTGACATATATGATCAAGTAATCGAACTATTTTGTAATAATTTTAATACTTCATAATGACCATAAACAGCTGGTTTTCAACTTTCTAAATTCGCAGGAAATTGGTTAATCGGAATATCAATTAATCTTGTGCGGTCTCATGTTCATAATGAACCAGCACCACCACTTCAAACAATTCGCTGGTTATTTTCTGCTGCAATTGTAATCATATTATTTGCAATTTTTACTAGTTCTTCAATACTGCGAGCACTAACTGTTGAAACTAAAACATCATGTCCAATTGCTTGGGCTTTAAGTTGTTCAAAATCGCTGGCATTGCCCACAAATTTAGTAATGGTAAAGTTATTATAATTGATAAGTTCATTAATAAGTTTCTGACCCAATTTACCTTGAGCCCCAATCAATAAAATTCTCATATTTTTCTCCTTTACTAATATCTTAACATATTTATTTTTTCTAGAATGGATAAATTAATAACTAAATTTTTTTCAAAAACCCTTATTTTATTGGCATCTTTAAAAAAGAAAAAATTATTTTTTTAAATCTTTTTTATAAAATAATTTGTTAAATTAAAAAATACTTGCAAAATTTTTGCAAATAAAATATAATAACAATGTAGTTAAAATAAATTGCATAAAGACTAATTAGTTATTAATATGGTCCAATCTTAATAATTAATTATGTTTTTAATTATATGTTTCCTTTGTAAAAAACTACAAAATGAAACCAACATTGCAAATAAGTACTCTTTATGATTGTATAATCATTTAACGGTCCAAAATATTACTTTTTTTAATAATTAATAACTAATAATTAATAACTAATTGCAATGTTGGTGGAAAAAATCTATATGTTGCCTTTGAGCGTTTTACTAACAGTAAAACGCTTTTTTTATAGCAAAATTAACTAGATAAGTTTATAATTATAATAAAGTATAAACAACAGAGGGGAATTATTTTACATGCAAAATGGATTAGAAAAGCAGTTGGAAGATACGTTTAAAAGTTCCGAGCAAGCAATGTTTGATGCTTTATTAAAAAGTTATTATTTAGATGATGATCAATTAGATTATTTGCATAAACATTATCGACCAATTTTTACTTTTGATGATAATGAAGCATGTATTTGTTTAAGTAATGAGCAATATGCAAATTGTTGCAAAACGAAGGTATTAAATTCAACTAAAAATCGTGCTCAATATATTTCAATTTTACAAGCAGTAGGGGACTTAACATTAAAAGAACAATATATTGAACAAGAAACAAAGCATTATCAACAAGTTTTAAAAAAATGTATTAAACAAAAATGTATTTTACAAGAATGTAATAATAAAGTTGGTCAGCATAATCTTTATTCGCTTGATATTAGTAAAAATCATTATTATTTAAATCGTTATCATTCTAAACATTTTTTTAAAAATATTAAAACATCTTTTTTAGATTTAACATCAACAGAGAAAGTACCTTATTTTTTTAATGTTTTTTGTCAAAAACATTTGAATGAATATCTTCAGTCAAACAAAACACTTGTACCGCAGTTAGAAGCATTATTAATGAATATTAACGATAATTTAGTGGATCATCAAGAAGTTTATGAAACATATATTAATTATTATTATAGTTTAAGTGTTGCTGAACAAGTGATTTTAACAATTAAACTTCGCCGAATTATGAAATTAACGTTAGTTTATCAATTAGAATTATCACGTTTATTAAATGATTTAGATAATCAACAACATAGCTATGTTGTTAAAAAAATAACTTTGCCAAAAGAAATTCATTCAATTGTCTGCAATGATATTCTATTAGCACAATTAACTCCAATCACTTTTCAAGCAATTAATTCACCGAATAATCCATTTTTACCAAATAAAATTTTATACACAAGATTAGTTAATAATGCGAAAAAAGGAGAAATTCATTTTATTTATCATAAAAATAATCGGATTTTAAATACTTACTTTGCTGAATGAGCAGAAAAAAATAAAAATGAAAAACAATGACAAAATTATCTATCAAGTATTATCCTTAATCAAGGAACCCATTTTTTAATTAATAAAAAATATTATGATAAACTAAATCAAAAAACAAAAGATTTAATTAATATTTATTATTATAATAGGTTTGAACAACCACGAAATTCAGCAGAAGAATTAATGCTCCAAACTTTTATTAATAATTTTAATAATGGCATTAATATTTTAAAATAGGAAGTTAATGAAAATGACAATCTTAGGATGAATTATAATTGGAGTTTTTCTTAGTTTATTATTTATTTTTATTGGTTTTTTAGGATGATTTTATCAAAAAAAACAGCAACTTTTTTTTCAAATTTTTAAACAATTAGAAGTTGAAAATCAAGAATATATTAATAATAATTTATCAAAATTAACTTTGCAAGAAATTAACGTTAAATTTAAATTAGAACCAGATGAAAAAGTATTTAGTAATATTCTTGTTACTGTTTATCTTCAACATAAATTAAAAAATAATCAAACTCATTCCAAATATACAATTCCATTTTCAAATGGAATTAGTGTTTGTTATGGGCAAGGTAAAAGAATTAAAGAAATGTATCAAATTCCATTTCAAAATGGTCATATGTTTATTACAAACCAAAGAATTTTAATTATAAATGAAGACATTACTACAACTTGACCATTAAGTGAAGTTAATAATCTTGAATTAAGTATTTTTCGAATTAATAATATTATATATCAAGGCTTTTATTTATATAGGGAACAAAAACGTTTTATGATTATTGTAAAAGGTTTAGAAACGCCATATCTAATTTATAAGGTGTGAAAGCATGAATCATAATTATTTAATTGGAATTATTTTATTTAGTACTATTTTAGGTGTTGCAATAATTATTGTTGCTATTTTAGCTTTATGCCAGCAACAAAAAATAAAACATTTTAGACAAAAGAAAAATGAACTACAAAAAATGATTGATAACAATCAAACATTGTTAAATGATAATTTAGTCGTAATTAAAATTAAATATGAATTGCCAAAAAATGAAATTTGTTATTATCAAGCACCAATTATTGGCTATGAAATAACAAAACCAAAAGAACTTCAACAAAATATCTACTACTTAACTCAACAAATGAAAGAACAATATTATATTGAATACTTGGCTGGTTATTTAAATCTTGCTACTAATAATGGTAAGGAAACAATTAATGGAACCATTTATGTTACAAATTACCGCTTAGTTTTTGAAACTAAAGATCAAAATCTTATTATTTGATTAAAAAATATTAATTTTGTTTTACCAAGTATTTTTAATCTTAATGGTTTTTATCAAATCGGTTTTTTTATTAGTACTACTGAAAAAATTTATCGCTTTATTACAAATGATGTTAAAATATCAATGACAATTTTTAAAACATGACAACAAAATAGGGGAGGCTAAGTAAACAATGAAAATGCATATTATTATTTTAGTTTTTTCATTAATCTTAATGTTAGCTTTATATACTTTTCATACTTTATTTTTTATTCATTATCAAAAACAAAAAGAAAATAATAAGGCAATTAAAGAATATAAATGAAAAGCAATGATAATTTTTATCTTTATTACCATCTATCTGCTTTTAACTCCACTTAATATTTTTATTATTATTGATTATATTTTATTAATGACTTTATCAAATATCTCAAATACATTTGCTTATTTATTTGTAATTATGGCAATTTGTAATTATGGCTTAATTTTAAGTTATTTAATTATTCAAACATTAATTAATAATAGTTTATGAATTAAAGTAAATGATGAAACCATTTTCTTTTTAGATGAAGAAATTATCTTATCGCAAGTGATTGGTATTGATATCAATGGTTTGTTTAATAAAGTTATTTATAAAGTTGATGGAGAAATTGAAAAAAAAGTTATTGTTGGGAAAAAAACATTTGAATTTTTAGAACAAATTAAATTAACAAATTAAAAAGCAATCAACCTGTTGGGAAAACCAGTTGATTGCTTTTTAATTTGTTTGGGTAATAAAAATAATTATGTTGGCGAAATAAGGATTTATGTAAATTATTTNTTNANNNTNANTTNANNNNTTGTAAACTGTAAAACGAAACGCGCTAAAACAACTCTTATTAAAGGGTTGTTTTTTTATTTGTAAACCCATAATTATTAATTAATTCAGAGAAAGGACAGCATCTTAAGTTCTTAAAATAGAAACTTTTTATCACAACTTTTATTAACTTTTTAAAAGTTGTATTACACATTTGTTAAATATCTTAGAAATCTTTACAAAGTGTACCTGTTTTTTCTCCTAATTTAAGGTGTTGTCTTTTCTCTGTTTCAATTAATTAATTTTGCTAATAAATAAAAAAATAATACCAAAGAAAGGAATGAGTAATGAAAATTAATAAACAAAAACAAATTTGCGATATTGATAACTGCTATAAAACAATATCATTCATTACTGAAGAATTTTTATCAAATAAAGTTTTATGAACTTGTGAAAAACATAAATATTTATTGAATAAAGTAAAAGATAAAACACAAAAGCAATTTTATCAGAAACTTGAAAATTCAAAAATTATCTTTGATTGAGAAACTGGTTNTTTTAAACTTTGATTTAATAAAACAGCTTAATGCAGGGTGGAACGGTTATTTTAAATAACTAAGTGTTTTTATTCCACATGAGGCGGTCTAGCCCAGCGGTAATCAGTCCGGAAATAATAGACGCTTTAACAAGCGATAGTCGTGATAAGTGCGAGGTCAACATCAAACGACAATAAATATTGAGATGGTCACTTTATAAATAAATTTGCGATAGATATTACTTCTTAGAAGTGGCGGCGGTTTTAATAAACCACAAAGCCAGCATTAGGCTCTTCAAGGTGCGAGTAGATTTATTTTAAAAACTGAACGTTTTGACCTGAAATGGTGCGGGTGAAGAGAGAGAAAACTCTCTGGCTCCAAAAAGAAAAAACAACTGTCTATNNTATTAAACAAACANNNTNNNATTAAACAAACAACATACCGCCACCGCTCACCTTCAAAGTGAAGCGGATGGCGTAGTAAATAAATANATAAATANTTAATTATATAACTAACTCTCGCTTTGGCACTTTCACTTGGAAGTGAGTGCCAGCGAGTTAAAACTAGGAGGATAAATAATGACATATAAATTAAAAGATTGAATTGATATTTATAATAAAAATTTAAATATTGAAGTTTGAAGTTGTCAAAGTATTATTTTTAAAGGAAGAATAANAGATTTTAAANATTATGAANTTTTTAAANACTGTAAAATTATTGAACAATCAGTAAATANNGATTTTCATTATTTTTACATAAATATATCAAATTTGGTAAAGCAATAATTTAGGAGGTTTATATGAAAAAGAAAATTTGTCTTAAAAAAAGATATTGAGGTTATTGTTTTCATAAAGAATGTAATCAAGAAAATAAATTACAAGAATTAATGCGTAAAAGTTATTCAGTATCATTTGAAGATATGACTGATGAACATTGAGCATTAGGGAAACAAAATTAGGAGGAATNAA
>NZ_MQTY02000012.1:759-4220 GCF_016082285.1 Spiroplasma sp. Moj | reverse complement strand
ANTATGNATAAAAGATACTTATTAGTAANNAANANTAANTATNNAANAAATACTTTATTTTTTTATACATTAGAAGAAGCAAAAATTACAGCGGAAGAAAACTCTTCTTTTAGAACAACTATTATTGATTTAGAAAATGAAAATATTAAATGACAAGGATGTGAATAATAATGATGAATTTAAAAGAATTATTAAATGAATTATTTGATAATTANCCAGAAGCGGCACAAGATTATAGTTTAGATATTTGAGATAGATATTACCTTGAATTTGAAAGAAAACGATTAACAGATGAAGAATTTGAAAACTTAAAACAAGTTTATTTTAGTAAACCAAAAAATAGTTTTATTGAAATGGAGGAAAAATAATGAATATAACAGAATCAATTAAATTTGACAAACTACAAGAAGAAAATGAAGCACTTAAAAAAGAACTTTCTGAAAAAGATAAAGAAATCAATAATTTAAAATTTGATAATAATATGGCAAAAAATTATATTAATAAACTAGAATCAAAACAATTATATAAAGAAAATTTTACAAAAGAAAAAATATTACAAGGTTTTGATTTTCGCCGTGGTTTGGTAGACACTTTTACAGATGGTTATGTTTTAAAAAATAGTTCAATATATAACAAATTAGATAGAAAGGAAGTGAAATAATGAATAAATTTATTGGAATTGGTAGAACAACAAAGAATATAGAAATTAAAAAAACACAAAATGGTAAAGAATATGCAATATTTCAATTAGCAATAACAAGGCCATATTCTACTCAAAAAGAAACTGATTTTATACCTTGTCAAGTTTGAAATAAACAAGCCGTAGTTTTACAAAAATATTGTCAAAAAGGTAGTCAAATTGCTATTACTGGTATTTTACAATCTTTTAAAGACAACGATAACAAAACACAGTGAATAGTCCGAGTATCTAATTATGAATTTTTACATACAAATAATGACTTAAAAAAAGATATATCTGAAAAATCAAATGAAATTATTGAACAAGAACAAGTAAATTATAATTCAGAAGATATTAAAGAATTATTTGGTGATAATAATGCCATTTTATGAGATTAAACCGTTATATATTTATAATGATAAATTACATAAATATAGTATTTTAATCCCTAGTGTAAGTCAAATTGTTAATATTTTATTGCCAAAAGATTTCTCACATATTGATAGTAATATTTTAAAATTAGCACAAATTCGTGGAAATTGTTTACATAATATGATTGATGTTTGAATAAAAAATAATTTTGATGATGAATTAATTGAGTTTATTGATTGTGATATAAAATCACATCGTGAATTATTTAAAAATTTTACAAAACTATATCAAGAAACTTTTAAAGATATTAAATTTAATTGTTATGAAACTGAAAAAACACTTTACGACCCTTTAATGTGTGGTACAACTGATTTTATTGGCATAACTACTGATAATGAATATGTAATATGTGATTGAAAAATTACCAGTTCTAATGAAAAAATTGATATTGAACGCTATATTTGACAATTAAAACTTTATTATTTATTAGAAAAAGATTTTTGTATAGATAGTAAAAAAATATTAATGATAATTATAAATCCAAAATTAAAAATAGTAATTAAAGAAAAAATTAATATTACTAAACAAGATTTAAAACAAATTAAAGAAGCCATTTTAATATGACAAGAAAGAGAGGAATGAGAAAATGCCACAAGAAACTAAAAAAACATTAAAAGCAAGTATTGGTGAAATACAACACGATTTATCATTATATTTAGAAAAAAATCAAACAATGCAAATGAATGGTAGAGTAATGTATAACTATTTTGGTGAAGCACAAGTATTAGAATTAGTTAAAAAAGAATTTAAAAAACATCATATTACATATATTTGGAGTTATGTAAAAGATACTTTAAAAGTAATTAATGATATCCCATATTTTGAAATGGAATTAACTTTATGTAAAGAAACAGAAGAAATTAAAACTTATTGACCTTTTACGGGTAAAAATACTGACCCTGCTAAAAGTATTGGTTCAGCATTAACTTATGGAGTTAAATATGTTTTAAGTAAATTATTAGGTTTACCAACCGAAGAATTAGACCCTGATAATAGTGAAATAAGTAAAATTAATTCTAAACAAGAAAAAGAACAAACAGAAATTATTAATAATTCAAATCCAAATTGAATGAGTGAACAACATTTTAATAAAATTAAAGATTTTATTACAAATACAAAAATAGAACAAAATATTATTTCAAAAGGTAAAAATTGAATAAAAGAAGAATTAAATGTTGAAAAATTATCACCAGTTCTAATTAGAAAACAAAGCGAAGATTTTTATTATCAATTTAAAGAAAGATTTTTAAAATAATGATAAAAATAGGTATTGACCCATCAGGAACCGGTACTACCGCTATTGTTATATATGAAGATAATAAATTAATTAAACAAAATGAATTTACTAGTAAATATTGAAAAGAACATTATAAATTTATTGATGAATTTATAGATGAATATTTATATTCAGATTATTATGTAAAAAATAAAGGTGAACTTTTTCCAAAAGGATTAAATATTGAAGATTGTTTATATACATCTGCTAATGCTAGTAAAGATAGAGATGATTTATTAAGATTACTGGGTGCGATTGAAAATACTTGAGTTAGTTATAATTGAGTATCACCACGCCATACTAAATCAGTTGTTAAAAATATGGAAAATTTAAGTAAATATAATGATAGCTGCTTATGAGAATTTGATAAAGATATTAAATTAACTTATCAATATGGTAAAGGTTGATTTTATAATAATCAAAAAATAAGTAATCATTTACGAGACACAATTATTATTGCTAATTATGACGGTAAATAATTATGAAACATTCATTTAATCAAAAAACCAGAAAATATTATTCTTGTAAAATTCGGAATATAAATGTTTACTTAAATGAGAATGAAGAAAAAGTTTGAAATGAATTAAATTTTGATACTTATTCGCAACGAATTGAATATCTTATTAATTTTTATATAAAACATAATAAAGAAAAATAAAAAATAACCTTAATTGGTTATTTTTTTAAATACTATTTGTTAGTTNTCNAATAGCATCNTTTTGTNNTTGTTTTTTGTCNTTTACTTTAACTTGNTTTTTAACATTTTTAATTTGACCTGTTTTTAANGCTAATTCTATTGCATAATCAGGTCCTCTTAAATGTTTTTCGTGAGCTATAACAGCAGTTCTTAATTCTCTGATTTCTGCTTTATATTTTTTAATTTTTTTAGCAGATAATCCAAGAATGCCAAGACTACCCATTCCACCAGCACCAGCTAATACAAGTAAAGCAATCATTAATGTTTCATTCATTTTCTTTATTTCCTTTCTTATCCTTACTCAAACAGTGGCCATCTATCCTTTCAGAACAAAATAATTTATAAATTAAACTATATAACCACCCAAANAATNTNTA
>NZ_MQTY02000012.1:0-750 GCF_016082285.1 Spiroplasma sp. Moj | reverse complement strand
ATATANNCACCCAAAAAATATCTACCACCCCTAATATATATATAGTCTATTTTAAATTTAATTCTTTGTTATTTTCTTCTGTTATATCATCTAAATTATTTCATTGTTTTGCTATTCTTGGCTGAATAACTCGCGGATTAATCCGACAATCTAAGCAATGTCTTAAATGGTCTTTTTTTCATTTTGATTTATCAATTCAAATTATAATTAAAGAAATTATTAAAGTAATTAAAGGTAAAATTGTAAATACTAATCCCATTTTAGATATTTTTAATCGTGGAATATCAATTTTCATATCTACTTTTGGTTTACTACTAGCAACAAATATGCCTTGAATTCCATNCGTAAATAAAGGTGTTAATAAAATAGCAATGCCATTACCTCAATATTGACCATAATTATATCAATTAATATTATCTTTTATTGCATTAATCATTCCATATTCTAATCAACAATTTAATAATAAAAATATTAATGTATAAAAACTAACTANCCAACTCCTAATTTTATATTTTCTTTCTCATTCTCTAATATCTTTATGAGTTCAATTATAAGTTGGAATAGGNTCTTTTTTAAATCAATTTCAAGGTAANGCACCCTTTAATCAAGTTGTTTTATCTTGTTTCATTAATTAAAACTCCTTTCTAACTTATTCTTTTTCTTTCAATACTTAATGTTTGCATTTCATGTTTAACGCCATTTTGATTTAATAAACTAATAACAGCATTTTGATTGTGAGGTACCATATAC
>NZ_MQTY02000119.1:0-2896 GCF_016082285.1 Spiroplasma sp. Moj | reverse complement strand
TCCAATAATAAATGTATGCATTTTTTTTCTTATACCCTTTAGCATAGGGTATGTTGCTTTCGAGCTGGATGTTGCTTTTGAAGCATGTGTTAAGTATCCTTCTTTCTCTATCTGAGCACATATGCTTGTGAATTTGGGTTAAGTTGGCAAATCGGGCAATTGATATTATTTATACATATTCTCAATTTACTTGGGCTATATAATGCTCTTGTTTATGTTTATATTTAATGGCAATCGATTTGTTTTTAAATAATATGAAAATTAAAATGCATAAAAATGAGATAAAAATAAAAATGAAAATGGTATTGAAAATAATAAGATTATTGGTATCATTAAATTCATTAATTAAGACAAATAAAAATTATAACCAAAATAAATTAAAGGAGGAAAAAATATTTTTAAAATTTTATAAAAATAAAACGAAAAATAAATAACANTNANNTNANTAGGTTATGCAAGAAGTCTAATAAATCACAGAAAGGAAATTATAAAAATTAACTAGTTTGTAGGGTAAAATAGGTTAATTTTTAATTTTAAAGATACTTCTGATGAATAATGCAAATAAAAAAAATCGCCCTGATAAGCGATTACTTTAATTCGTATTTAATTACTTTATTTATAATCTTTATAAAAAATAAACTTTTTTCTTACTACCTGCTTTTATTGTGTTACCAATTTTAATGTTATGTGAATATTTCTTAGCACATGGATTATCGGATGGCACAGACCAAAGTAATATTTATTATTTTATATTATTAGGGTTAAATGATTTAATTTCAGCTATCATTGTAGGTATTATTTTATATTTATTTTGATACAAACATCGTTATCATATTTTTAATGAAGTTGATGAAAAAGATCAAGAATATTTGCAAAGTAAAAAACAACAAACAAGGTATTAAACTTAAATAAAATGGTAGATAATTATATACCTTTCTAATAATTATGACAATAGTTTATTTTAATTTTACTTAAATATGTGATATAATTTATTTATAAGAAAAGTGGGCATATTGATATGGAGGGGTATAGCATGAATAATAATGATCCAAAATTTAGTGGTGGAAATGAAAATCATTTTAATTCGTTTGAAAATAACAATAGTTTTGGCAATGATAATTTATTAAACCAAAATGCACCAGTAACACCACTAACAAAACCAATTAGAGTTCCTGATAATCCAAACGATTTTAAAACAAAAACTAATCCACCTTTTAATTCTTCTTACATTTCAAAAACTTTGGGAATTAATGGAACAGAAGTTAAACCGCAACATAATAAACCAATTTATCAACCAATTATTTATCAACCATTTGTTATGTCTATTATGCCTAATCCAATGAATGTGATGGGAATGGGGGCATATAATCCGATGATGGGTTATCCGCAAATGTTCCCTTATCCAATGATGCCACAATTTCCAATGATGATGGGTTATCCGCAAATGTCACAATATCCCGAAATGTTAACTTATCCTCCAATGGCAGGACCAGAAGTAGAGCAACAATTTGCTGGTCAAGATTCTAATTTTAATAAAAGACAGTATTCGCAAGATTCGGGTCGTCATTACGCAATTATGAATCCAAATTTGATGAAACAACAACAGGGAATCAATAACGATTTTGATGATAATTTTGATGATACGTTTAATGAGGGAACTCCTTTTGGGACAAACCATGATTTTAATCAAACAAATGACTTTGGTAGTGCTAATTTTTCTGGTCAAAATGATTTTGGCCAAGGAAATTCAAATTTTGGACCAACACCAGATTTTAATGCAGCACCAAGTTTTAGTTCATCACCTGATTTTGCTCTATCAGATGGTTTTAATAATAGTAATGTTTTGGGTAAAATTGATGCAACAAAAATGCCATTTCAATATTATGAAGAAACAAGCAAGCGAAAATTACCAGTTTGAGCAATAATTTTACTTGTTGTGCTAGTACTACTTTTAGTTTTAACAGTTATAACAATTGTAATGTTGTATTTTAATATAGAAGCAGTTCATGACTTAATTAATGGTTGATTTGGCCTTTATGTACCATTTAAGCCGTGGTTTTAAAAATGTTATTAAATAACATTTTTTATTTATTTTAATGTAAATTGTAAATGCAAGTAGAAAAAAATCTTATATTTTTATATTAACATATTTTTTAATAAAATTATGTTAATTAAGAAAATAATTTTAAGATATGGTCAAGGCTCTCATTAAAAATATTTGTTATTCATTAATAAAATAATATGTCTTTATTTTTTAACTTACTTATTTATAATAATGTATAATAAAAATTAAAAAAATTATAACTAAATAATTAATATGTAGATATTCATCTGCTTCTTTACTTTGCAAATTAATTTCGTTATGTTCTAAATCATTACGAATCCTATGTAATGATTTTTCGTAAATTTTAATAAATGGAATAAGTATAAAATTATTAAATTTTTCAGAAGTTTTATTTTCAGTTTTTATTTTTTCTAATATTTTTGATAATTTTTTTAAAGATTCATTTTTAGGAGATATATTACTAAAAAAATGGGCGAGTAAAAAAGATATTATTTTTTATTTATTGTGTTATAATTTAAATGTTAATTATTAGCAAATTAATTTAACTGAAAAAAGTAAAGTAATTTACTTTTTTTATTTTGATGTAAAATATAGATAATAAAAAAGAACCAACGAGGGTTCTTTTGTTATATTTTCAGGATTTATTTATTTTTTTATTTAATCATATTGTTTAAATAATAGCAATTTTAATATGCAAAAAAGAGTAAAAAATGAAAGAATTTAATCCAAAAACAACAAGTTTGGCAACTTTTTATCGTAAAATTGATCAATTTTGAGAAAATAAATCACCCAATAAACCATATACTTTGAATGATTTAACCAATGAATTCA
>NZ_MQTY02000118.1:0-2906 GCF_016082285.1 Spiroplasma sp. Moj | reverse complement strand
TTTGCCACCTTTTTTAAATTTTTCTATTTCAGCAACCTTTAAAATATCTAACATTTTATTAAAAGTGGCTTGTTTTATTCCTGTTAATCGGAATAATTCTTTAATCATTAATAAAATCAAATTTATCAAATTTCATAATTTTAGATTCCTATAATTTCTATTTTAAATATATTTTATAGGAATTTTAAAATAACTAGGTTATGCAAGAAGTCTAATATAGTTTATTTTNGAACTTCACAGGGAATTTATTTTTTGCCTAATGATACAACAAAAGCAAAAAAAAATAATGGAATTGATGATAATGTTATTGCTTTAACAGTTGATCAAAAAAATAATATTTATTATGTAAACGAAGATCATCAAGTATATATTTATGATGGTAATAATGGAACAATTGTTAAAATTGAGGGTTTAAATGATGAATTAGTTGATAATCATATTACTGTTCTTGCATTAGACAGTAATGATACTTTGTATTTAGGGACTTTTGCTGGAATTTATTATTTATTATCAGGGTCAACTAGAGTTGAAAAATTTATTTATGATAACAATAGTGATAATAAAGTTGCTAGAAAAGTTTTTGCTTTAGTGATTGACCACAACGATAATTTATATTTTACTACTGATGAAGCTAATTTTTTTTCAATTCAAAAATTAAATAATGAGTATAGTTTAGCTGACGAACATAAACTTAATGAATTAATTTATGCGTTTGCTGTTGATAAAGAAAATAACATTTATTTTGGTAATTATGTGTATTCAAGTATTGAAAAAGAATTAAGAGAGATTGGTTTATTGAATAAAACAGCGTTATCTATTACTGTTGACAAAAATAATAATGTTTATTATTCAACAGTACTTGCTGGGGTGTATTTTTTTAAAAATAAAATAAAACAGGTTGGAAAAACTAATATTTTTGGAACTTCTGTCCATACAATTACTATTGACCAAAATGATAATATTTTTATTAATAATAATGAAGGTCCTTTTATTTTTCAAGTTTACGAAGAACTTGTTGTTCCACCTGCAGTAAAGCAAAAAGACACTTTGGTTGTTGAAATTTTAGGATATGTTTTTTTAAGTTCTTCTGGGGCAGTTGGGTTATCTTGTTTGGGTACATGACTGTGGAATAAATATCGGTATAAGAAAATAAGCCGAAAGTAAAACAAGATTAATAAAATTTTTTAAAATAACGTTTTTTATTTGACTTTTAACAAAAATTATAATATTATGTTATTTGGTATTATATCATAGTCATCAAAATACCATAGACAGCAACGGATTTTATTAAATCTTAATTATGTTGCCGAGGCATTATTGAGATATATAACAATGACATGTTTTTATATTATTTAAATAATGTTTTAGGCAATTAATCCACTTGGTTAATTGCCTTTGCTTTTAAAATTATTATAGGGAGGCGAATAATGAAGCCAGCAATAAAAATTAAAACAGCAGTTGTTAATGAAATTGTTAATAACTTTAAAAATGCTAATTCAGCAGTTATTGTTGAATATCAAAAATTAACGGTTGCTGAATTTACAGAACTAAGAAGAATGCTTACAAAACAAGATGTAAACATTAAAGTATATAAAAATAACTTAGTAAGTTTGGCTGCTAAAGAGGCAGGATTTGCTGAATTAGACCAATTTTTAACAGGTCCTAATGTTTTTGCGTTTGGTACAGGTAAACAGATGGCTGCCGCAAAAACTTTAGCAGAATTTGCAAAAATACATCCAGCAGTAAAATTAAAAGCTGGAATTTATGAGGGTAAAGTTTTAGATACAAAAGCAATTGTTGAAATTGCAGCATTACCAACAAAAGATGAATTATTATCAATGTTTGGAGCAAGTTTACTATACCCATTACGTATGTTTGCAATAGCAGTTAAAGAAATTGCTAAAACAAAAACTGAATAATTAGTTATGTTATTCAAAGATTTTATAGAAAAATCTTAATGAGGAGGAAAATATTATGGCATTATCAAAAGATGATATTATTAAAGCATTAGAAGAAATGAAATTATCGGAATTAAATGAATTAGTAAAAGGAATTGAAGATCATTTTGGTGTTGTAGTTGCAGCAACAACTGCTGCTGCTCCCGCAGAAGTAGGAGCAGCAGCTGGTCCTTCAGAGGTTAATGTTGTGTTAACAGATACAGGACCAAGTAAAGTTGCAATTATTAAATTAGTTAAAGAAATTACTGGAAAAGAATTAATGGCATCAAAAGCAATTGTTGATAAATTACCAGCAGTAATTAAAGAAAAAGTAAAGATAGAAGAAGCAGAAGAAATTAAAGGACAATTAGTAACTGCTGGAGCTTCAGTTGACCTTAAATAATTTAATTTTCTTAAAAAAAGCAAAATTAGCCCTTGNTTTTTTTTTTTTTNTTTTTCAAATTNTTCAAATTTTTGTATTATTCAACTTCGTTCCTTGTTAAGTGAGCATACTTCATATATTGCCTAAGGCTCACAATTGACTAAACTAAGTTTCACAATATCCCACAGTCAATTTGCCCTTAGATATAGTTAACATATGTCAATTAAATCTAACATATATGTTATATTTAAACGTATGCCAAATCTGAGTAATATTCTATTAATATTTCCATGTCTTATAGAATTAGAGATAAAATTTATTTTAAGTAGGNTGCGTAAAAAGCACAGGCAGTGATCTTATGTAACATGTCTTTAACATGCACATAACAATTGCAAAACTTACATAACATATGTTTTATCAAATTTCAATTCCTAAAAGTCGAAAAATTAAGCTGTGTTATTTATANAAAGAAACGACGCATTCCTAATAGGCCAGTTAATCAGCTTGATTAACAGCCATCTAACATTATCAGTCATCTAACAGCATTTTCTTAACATACCTCTAACATATAATCAACTTATCCTATA
>NZ_MQTY02000117.1:0-2922 GCF_016082285.1 Spiroplasma sp. Moj | reverse complement strand
TTTAAAAGACTAACTGGTCTAAAATGTATATGGTACCTCACAATTTATAAAACTTTAATTAGGTAATTTAATTAAATAATTATAAATTTTAACCAACATCTCATAGAATTATTTTTATGTGAAAAGAGTTTAAAATAATTTGCATAAATAAAAAATGTATATGGTATATACATTATACACTTTTGTTAAAAATGAATTCTCATTTGTATTTTTTTATTCGTTAACATGATTACATAAATTAATCTATGTTCCTTTACAAAATTATAATTTCCCACAAATGTCATCAACATTTTCTACTAATTACGCTCCGTCTTTAATAAAACCATTGTTTTTATTAGCAACAGTAATTTGAGCTGGAAAACAAAAAAATTCTTTCTCATCATGTTTAGCCAATGACACAATTCGATGTGTTTCATCATCTAAAGTTGATTGAACAATGATAACACCATCCATCAATCCTGACATAATCCGATAAAGTTCATACTGACTTTTATTAACATTATTTTGGTATGCTTCAGCAATAATGATTTGAAATTTTGTATTAGGATATTGTTTTGTCATTTGTTCATAATCATTTAAATTTTTAAGAATTAAAATACTACTTCCATTACCAAGATTTTTAACCACATATTCATTAATGCCTGGTTCTGAAGTAACAATTAAAGTTATTTTTCGCTTTAATATTTTTTTTGTTAACATCTTAGTTGTCATTAGTCCTCTTTTATTTGGTGCTGTTGTTCCACAAATTGCTAATTTATGTTTTTGACCATTTAAAACAGCCAAGTCACCAACATAAAATAAAACAAAGGGAGGTCGATAAATATTGCATAATGATTTTGAATATTCACGATCAATAATAGTAACATAACGACATGTTATTTTAGTTTCAATATTAATTAAATCTTCATAAGCAATTTTTTCTTTTGTTTCTAAGGCTTGAATAAATTTTAAGTCAGTCCCCATCATATTTTAATGCAAAAAAAAGTAAAACTTGACGCATATTAATTCCTTTCTATTTAATAATTAGAATTTTATTAATATAAGAAATATAACATTAACAGTTTTACTTTTTAGGCCGTATAAAAAAATTGGGGTTTTGGAAAAAAANTCGGAAATTGAATAANAATAATAAATTAAACCATTTACTAAAATGGTTTTTTTATTTGTAAAACCAAAATTATTAATTGATTCAGAGAAAGGACAGTATCTTAAATATTTACAAAAAAACTATAACAACTTTTGATACCCTCTTTAAGTTGTTTACACATTTATTAAATATCTTAGAAATCTTTACAAAGTGTAGCTGTTTTTCTCCTAATTTAAGGTGTTGTCCTTTCTCTGTTTCAGTTAATTAATTTGCTAATAAAAAAACTTAATAAAAAGGAAGGAGTAAGTAATGAAAATTAATAAGCAACAACAAATTTGCGATATTGATAACTGCTATAAAATAATATCATTCATTACTGAAGAATTTTTATCAAATAAAGTTTTATGAACTTGTGAAAAACATAAATATTTATTGAATAAAGTAAAAGATAAAAAACAAAAGCGGTTTTATAAACGCTTAGAAAATTCAAAAATTATCTTTGATTATGAAACTGGTTTGTTAAAACTTTGATTTTATAAAACAACTTAATGCAGTGTGGGACGGTTATTTTAAATAACTAAGTGTTTTTATTCCACATGAGGCGGTCTAGCCCAGCGGTAATCAGTCCGGAAATAATAGACGCTTTAAAAAGCGATAGTCGTGATAAGTCCAAGGTTAATATCAAACGACAATAAACCATAGAGATAGTGACTTTATAAATAAATTTGCAATAGATATTACTTCTTAGAAGTGACAACGGTTTAAAAAACCACAAAGTCAGCATTAGGCTCTTCAAGGTGCAAGTGAATTTATTTTAAAAACTGAACGTTTTGACCTGAAATGGTGCGGATGAAGAGAGAGAAAACTCTCTGGCTCCAAAAGAAAAAACAACTGTCTATTATATTAAACAAACAACATACCGCCACCGCTCACCTTCAAAGTGAAGCGGATGGCGTAGTAAATAAATAAATAAATACTTAATTATATAACTAACTCTCGCTTTGGCACTTTCACTTGGAAGTGAGTGCCAGCGAGTTAAAACTAGGAGGATAAATAATGACATATAAATTAAAAGATTGAANTGATATTTNNNATAAATATAATTTATTTCTTTTGTAAGTTTTTGTTGTAAATATCATTTTTTTATTTTTCGTTGTAATGAATATAATTCATTTTCAGTTGGAATGCTTGTTACCATATACTTTTTCATTTTAATCTCCATTCTAATTTAAAGACTAAATCAGTGGTCTAAAATGTATATGGTTTTCACANAATAAAAATTAAAATTTTGTTGACAATCTGTTAAATGATNNTANNATANTGATGTAATTTAATACAAGTANNATTTACTAGCCCTTAATCGCTTGTTTAAAAATTACTAAAATTAGAGACTTGAAAAAGTCTTTTTTTAATTTATTTTACTTTTTTATATTTTTTTGTAGAATGGTGATGACAAAAAGAGGTAAAAAAGNTGGCAAAAGTAGATAAAAAGTGATGAATAATTGCAAATTTAACAAAAATAAAGCAAAAATTAACAAAATTTGATGAATATTGTAAAGAAAATAATATCAAACTTGCCACAAAAGAAACCTTATTAATCTTTTGCAATTTAGAAGAAGATGAATATAATGCCTTAAAAGACAGTAATTTATTAGCATTTAATGAACTTAAAATGAAAATAAGAATATTAGAAAATAATATAAAATTACATCGGCCGTATAAATTATTTTGGGGTCTTAAATTAATATATTAGAAATTGTGGAATAATAGACTTCTTGCATAACCTAGTTATTTTAAAATTCCTATAAAATATATTTAAAATAGAAATTATAGGA
>NZ_MQTY02000116.1:0-2925 GCF_016082285.1 Spiroplasma sp. Moj | reverse complement strand
TTATAAATTTTGTTATCATTTAGTCATAAGCGAAACTTAATTTGTTTCTAATTACTTAATTTTATTAAAAACCTCAAAATAATGTATACTACTAATGTTTGAAAAGAAAGGGATTTACATGCGTAAAATTTTAACACTCCTAACAACATTTCTGACTACAAGTGCTCCGATAGCTAGTGTTATATCATGCGGAACGCCTTCTCCATCAAAAATTGCTGGAAGAGAGAATATTTCAACAGAATTCACTTTAACTAATAATGTTATTGTTACTGATGATAATATGACTGTAGAAGAATCAATTTTTAATCAAGCAAAAATTGAAGGAAGGCTTTCTCAAGATTTACTTTTAGATTTTTTTGAAATTACTGATTCGAAAAATATGGTAAAACCGGTTACTGCTAATACACTACAAACTGGATATGTTGTTTTAACAATTCGCTACGATGAAGATATTCCATATATTGGTTCAATTACCGTTCGTTTTACTTTAGTTAAAAAGTCGTCAATGGATATTAGTCAAACTGTTAACTTAGAAAATATATGAGATGTCACAAAATATGAAAATGTTGAGGAATTATATAATGAGATTTGAGAAAAGGCCGTTGGTAGTTTTAAACCAGAAACGCCAATTGATGCAGAAACTTATGATATCTCAGGTTTTCAATTGCCAGACGATTATAATAAAGCATTGCCTGTAACAATGTTTGCTGAATATAATGGCAAAGCAAATACGCCAACAAGTCTTTTTAGTGGGACAATTACAATTAAATTAAGCATTATTAGTTATCGTGCTATGGTTAATTTGAAATTACAGCAGAATAACTTAGAACCACCAAAGTTATATGACTTAGTGTGAAAAGAAGTTAAACAACAGTTTAACGATGATTCGCAAGTTTCAAGTGATTATAATGACTATCAAATTGATTGAAGTACTGTAACAGAACCAAATATTGGTGGTAATACAGAGTTGAATTTTTTAGCAACACCAATTGATGAAAGCATTCATCATTATATGAGAGTTGTTGGATTCATTGTTAAAGATCAAATTGAATTACCACCAACAATAGAATTATCAATTTCAATTGTTGTAACTCAACAAGAACGACCAAATGTTGATAAAGATTGAATTTGAAAATTAGTAATGCGTGAAGCAAACATTAATGCTGGACCAGCATTAACTAATTTTGACACCACAAGTTGACAATCAATATTTAATAAGAATTGACCTAATATTGGGCGAAGAGAAAAAGTTACTTTGCAGGCACTTAATCTTAACACTGACCCAATTTTTAAAGGCAATATTGCAATCACATTAACATTAATTAATCAAGGAATTGATCCTGGGTTATTAGCATTAGACCCAATTTTATTGGCTGAAGATGATAAACACACAACAAACTCAGTTTTAGATTTAGTATGAGATAAACTGATTAATAATAAGGCATGGAATCCGCATTTATCACGTGATTTAGTTAATTTTGAACCTCAAGACCTAGACAGACTAAGTAATGCTTTAAAAGAAACTAAAAAAAGTGGAAAATGAGAAACTTATGTAATGAATATTTCTGGAAAACAAGAGGTTGCTGGTCGTGATTTTAAAGTTACTGTTCACGGTCAAATTAAAATGGTTAATAAGCCAATTGAAGAAAACTCCGTAGTTGATTTATCCTATAAAACTTATCAATTTGTGCCAAGAAAACAAAGTAGTTCGGACAACCAAGTGCCATATTTAGCTCATCAAATTTGAGGCGATATTATTAAAAATCCAATATTTATTGTTGAAGATGAACCAACTTTTGGGCTTTCTAAAATTCAAACGGATTGAAACTACTTTGAATTAATTTGTCAACAACTAGATGAAGCGATTAATAAATATGATGTAAGTAGTAGTGATAATAAAATTCCTTTAGAGTTGCAGTTTTCATCTAAAAATAATGCTATTTTTACAGATCAAGTTACTCTTAAATTAAATTTAACCCTAACTGTCCCAATTAAGTTTAATCTTGATTTAACAAGTTCAATGTTGCCAATCTTTATTCGTAGTTTACCAAGAACATTAGCAGATAAAAAAGAATTAGTAAAAAATATGGTTAATGCAATCCTATATGATGGAATCATAAAAAATCCAAGTTTAAAAGGACAACAGCCAAATATTTTATGAGAATTATTATCTTATGATACAGAATCAGAAGAATTCATTGAACAATTTAATTTCCCAACAGAAAATAATCCACAACAAGAATTGATTATTAAGGTTAAAACATCAACTGGCCAATTCGCTAATGGTATATTTATGTTAAAAATAAACTTAATTTATCAACCTTAAAACTCTTCAAAAAAGAAGAGTTTTTTCTTTTATTAGATAGAATAAAAGTTAGGTAGTTCCTAATATTAGAAAACCAGCTGTCTATGCACTAATTTCATATGCATAAAATAAATTTGGTAAATCAAAAATTAGTGCATCTGTAGGCTTAGATATACTATCTGAAACTGACAATACTAAAAATTTTTCAAAGTCAGTTTCAAACCTAAATAGATTTAGATAGAATATTCAAGATTTTTTATCTAAATTTTAGACCAAATGATTATTTTATTATGTTAATTTTTAAGAAAAATTTAACAGATATTAAAACTACCTAATTATGATACAATTTTGCATATAAAAATAATTATATTAATTATTAGCTTATTAAAATAATAACAACTAAATAGAAAAAATAAAAAGTTATTAAATATTTAAAATTAATATAGATAGTTAATATTATACAAATAATCAATCTTGGTAATAATTTGAAAATTAATTTATTTTTTAAAATTTATGAATTATGGAAGGAAGATATTTAGTAGACTTCTTGCATAACCTATTAAAATAATTGTAAATATTTTTAAAAAGATATTAATAGCANATTATAATTTTNANTNNTA
>NZ_MQTY02000115.1:0-2939 GCF_016082285.1 Spiroplasma sp. Moj | reverse complement strand
TAATCGGAATAATTCTTTATCATTAATAAAATCAAATTTATCAAATTTCATAATTTTAGATTCCTATAATTTCTATTTTAAATATATTTTATAGGAATTTTAAAATAACTAGATTATGCAAGAAGTCTAATGTTAAAGGAACAAGTTTCCCTCGCTTACGAATTGCTGAGGATGAATTTGTTAGCATTTTTTAACTTACTTAATAAAAATTTTCCTAAAAAATTTAATTAACTAATGAAAACATCTCTTAAAAATTTTTGAATTATTAGTTTAATTACTAATATTATTTTTTTATTAATCCAAGTTAGCATCATGACGCCACTAATATTATGTCAAAAACAATTACAGTTAAGTAATAGTGACTTATCGCAAATTTTCTTTGGTATTCTAATTATTATTATTTTAGTAATGTTTATTACTAACTGAATTCTAGTTAAAAATCCACTCCGAAAACTAAATACAACAAAAGAATTAGCACCCTGACAAGCAGACCTTGGTTTTCATATTATTACAAAATATTCACATTTGAAAACGGAATATAATGGTTATGTCTGATATTTAAAGAAAAAAGGTTTTATTCTGCTTGCTACGCTTGGAATTAACTTTGGTTTTGCTTTAATTTCTGCTGTTGTGTTTTCTATTTTAGGATAAAATAAAGACTACTTTTTTATTTCTAAATTTATTATTACTATTTTATAAACTGTTTTTAAATAAAAAAACACTTAATTATATTTAAAAAATTTAACATAATTAAGTGTTTTTTATTGTAAAATATTTTTTAATTTTATAAAAATCCTTAGATAAATTAGGGTTATAATTGATGATTTAATAAATTTTTGATTTAAAAAGTTCATTACTATATCTTCATTAAATTAAACATTATCCATTAAAAATTAAATATCCTACTTTGAAACTTTTGTTTCTTCTTTTTGTTTTTTTGCAGCTTCTTTACGAGCCAAGATTTTCGCCGCTTTTTTCTCTGTCATTAAACGACGACGTTTCTTCATTGACATTGCCATTTTTTATTCACCTTCTCCTTTTTAAATTATTAGTAAAAACTTTGTTAACTTAATAAATCTTGTTCAATTTCGTTAGCAGTTATAAATCCTGTTTTACGTTTTAATTCATTTCCATTTTGAAAGGTAATTAATGTTGGGATTGATAAAATTCCATAATGCTGAGCAAGATCTTGTAAAACATCAACATTAACTTTAATAAAATTAACATCATTACGAATTTTTGCTAATTCATTAATAATTGGAGCAATCATTTTACATGGTCCACATCAATCAGCATAAAAATCAACTAAAGTTAACTTTGTATCACCAATTTTTTTTTCGAATTCATCAATATTTTTTACTTCATTTACAGCCATTTTAATTCTCTCCTTTACTGAATTCTCTTGCTTTTTTATCATATCATAAAAGTATTATTTTTTTAAGAAAAACTGTTGCAAATATTTTGCTGGCCCATTTTCACGATTTGATAATGTTACTTCATTTGCCATTGTTTTTAACTCATCAATCGCATTGCTAACCGCAATCCCAACTCCAGCTTGGCGAATTAATTCAAGATCATTATAAGAATCACCAAATGAATAAGTTTGACTAATATCAATTCCAATATGATGGGATAAAAATTGCAAGGCACTACCTTTTGAAATCCCCTTGCAAGCAATTTCAAAAACACGATTATTATATTGAGTAATATCTAATTGCGGTAATAATTGTCGTAACTTTGTCATTAATTCACTAGCACCCTTATCATCTAAGGACTGATGGGCAATAACACTAGCATGTGTAATATCTTCTGTAATATCAGCGACCTTGGTGATAATTTTATATTTTGTTCGCATTATTTTTGATCAATAATAAGAATTCTCACCATATTCGTAAACATAAGTACTATTATTACTAAAAAAATGAACTTTATATTTGCGATAAGTAAAATCAAAAATGGTTTTAATTTCTGCTGTTGTAAAAATCATCATTCATAAAAAACTATTAGTCTTAAAAGAATAAGCACTTGCTCCATTATTTGCCAAAACATAACCATCATACTTATGAACTTTTAGTTTTCGTGCTTGACGAATTGCATCATTAGCTAGGCGCCCTGTTGTAACAACAAAAGGGATTCCTTTTTTTTGAATTGAATTAACTGTTTTTTTTGTTAACCGACTAAACCGATGATTATCCTTTAATAAAGTTCCATCCAAATCAGAAAAAACTGCTTTTTTCATCTACTTATGTTCCTTTCTCTTTCCTTAAAATTTGTATGATTATATTATTTAGAAATATTGATCAAACATTAATTTTATAGTTTTAATAATTATAGTAGAAAATACTTAAATTTAAAAATTTTTTATAAATTATAAATGAAAGTGCAACAAATTTATTAATGAAGTTATAGCATACTTTATATAAAAATATATAATTAAAGTATGAAAAAAGTATAAATTTAAAGATTATATAAAATGTGTAATAAATTAGAAAGGACCAAATTAATATGGCGAAAGAACAAAATGATTTAAAAGATGAATTTAAAAATTTTAAAAATGAAGTCATTGATTCTCTCAATAAAATTAACAATTGATCTATAATAGTTGGAAATGCATTAATGAATATGGCCAATGCAATTGACAAGGAAAACAAAACATTATTTAATCTTATTTGTAATATTGATATAAAATTAAGACAAGATGTGGATTTTGAACTAAATAATTTTATGAGAAAATATAACTATACTGTTTATAATAATAATTTAGAAAAAACTCAATTAAAAACTAAAATTAATGAATTAGATAAAGAACTTTTAAGTATAAAAAATATTACTGATATAAATTTAATTTTTCATAATTCCAAATTTCAATAATTAGAGCAACTCATATGTTCTAAACTTAACAAAAAAGAAATTAGACTTCTTGCATAACCTATTAAAAT
>NZ_MQTY02000114.1:0-2986 GCF_016082285.1 Spiroplasma sp. Moj | reverse complement strand
TGCTATTAGTATCTTTTTAAAAATATTTACAATTATTTTAATAGNTTATGCAAGAAGTCTAATTAAAAAAGAAATTTTAACATCAGTTCGTACCAGAAACTGTAATTATAATATTTAAGTTTTAATTTTTTTAAGTTATAATTAGAAAGTATAAAATTAGATATAACGAAGGGATTTTAAATAATGAAAAAACTAATNATTTTATTAGGAATGACTTTTTTTGCAACGACAGGATATAGTCCAATTATCGGTTGTAAAAAGCCGCTTAAACTTGATGATACTGAAAATGGTATTAGAAAAGATATGGAAATTTTAAATAAAATTTCACAACGTGCTATCAACAATTTTTCAGTTTATGCACAAAATAAAAATACAATTAATAGTACTGAATATCAAAATAAATTTGATAAACTGTATACAATGGTTGACAAGAAAACTGAAAGTAGAAAATTAGACCAAATGGATAAAGATGCGATAGATGCTTTAGCAACATTAAAAAATGGCTTTNTTGCTGTTTTTAATAATATTAATAATGAAATTTATAATGACTATTCAAATTATTATCCTGATAGTAAACCAATTAATTTATTAAATGATAGTTTAAGTTATGAATTAAATTTTATTGATATGTTTCAATTGCAAGCAATTTTAGATCGACCAGGATTAGAAACAGTAAAAGCAGTTAGACTAGATTTCCATTTTCAATTTGAAGTTAAGTTTAAACTTTTAACAACAACTTCAGATTATGTAATCCAATATGTTATTACTGATAATCCAGAAGAAATGAAAGTTGTTTTAAATGGGATGGTTAAAAAAATTTCAAAAGTAATTGTTAATTTTTTCAATCAAGAAGGAATTTTTCAAATTGATAAAACACCTGAATTTGCTACAATTTATCAAAATTTTGATNTAAACTATACAGCTAGTTTTGCTAATTTAGATAATATTATTTTAGAAAAGTTACAAAGTAAAATTAAAAGTGATAGCGAATTGCAAAAGTTTGTAAAGAATATTAAATATAATTCTTCAATAACTTTATTGAGTTTACTAACAAGTGCAATTAATAATACTACTAATGGTGTTAATGTTGTTCGAGAAAATACAGCTTCATATGTTTGAACCGGAAAAGGATATCAACCTAATAAAATTACTCCAGAAAATTTTGTTAAGTTTTATCGTTCATTAGTTAATGTTTTTAATACTGGAGGTCAAAACTTATGATTAGCTGATTTTCATGTGAATTTNGCAAAAATTCAAGTGGCAGGNTTTCCATTATCTGGAGCAGTAATGAATGATGGGCAAGCATTAAAAGTTCAAGTTGAAATTACAGAGGAAGGTTTAACAAATAAGTTAATGGAATATGGACGGTTAGTAGTTGCTTTTTATAATCATTTTAAATTAGAATCAAATGAGCATTCAGGAGTATTCCATCTTAGCAAAGAAGCTTTTACTAAAATTTTAAATTTAAAAACCCGAAAATACAAAGATGTTTTAAAAATATTAATTAATGATTTTAAAGAAGCAAATCAAGCAAAAAATTTACCAGGAATTGATATTTTTACAACTGGTAATTGGGAAAAAAGTGTTCACGAAGTGAGTTTAAATGAAACTAAAGATACTTTTTCACTTCGTCGGCGANTAGTTTGAAACTTTGACTTATTATTTGGAAAAAATAATGCGGTTTATTATACTGGATGAACATCAACATTATTTACCTTAGAATTTACTAAAAAATAAGTTTAATTTAAAAAAACAAGGTTTTCTTGNTTTTTTAAATTAACAATAAAAATTGCTAGCATTAATGCTAGNAGGTATGTAAATAATAAATCTGGTCCNTTTATTTTAATAATTAAGGTTAGTATGTGAATAATAATTGTCACATTATTCATTNNANNNCTTGCATAACCTATTAAAATNNNTGTNAANATTTTTAAAANNNTANNNGGTCTAAAATGTATATGGTACCTCACATTTATTATATTTTCTTAATTAAATTGTTAACTTTTCGTTGTCTTTCCCATTTAAAATTATTTAAAAAAATCATCAATATTTGTTAACATATGACTAGGACTAACAAGTTTCTCTAATGTCTTCTCTTCCGCTAATATTAATTCTTGATATTTTAAAACAAAGTCTTTTGTATTAATTTCTTTTTTTTCTGAAACATTTTTAATTTTAATACATTCATTAATATCCTCTCAAGAAAATCCATGTTGTACTCTTAAAGAAGCTATTGCATGAGCAATACTATGGTTTAATGATTCTTCATTACGTTTTCCTCCAATTGTATTATCAAATGATAAAGTTTGAGTAAAAGAATAATGATTATTCCCTTGTTCACTTGTTTTTCTTACTGTCATTTCAATCATAACATTTTCCCTCCTAGATGGCCGTATAAAAAAATTGGGGTTTTGGAAAAAAACTCGGAAATTGAATAAGAATAATAAATTAAACCCTTTACTAAAATGATTTTTTTATTTGTAAAATCAAAATTATTAATTGATTCAGAAAAAGGACAGTATATTAAATATTTACAAAAAAACTATAACAACTTTTTGATACNCTCTTTAAGTTGTTTACACATTTATTAAATATCTTAGAAATCTTTACAAAGTGTACCTGTTTTTTCTCCTAATTTAAGGTGTTGTCTTTTCTCTGTTTCAGTTAATTAATTTGCTAATAAAAAAACTTAATAAAAAGNAAGGAGTAAGTAATGAAAATTAATAAGCAACAACAAATTTGCGATATTGATAACTGCTATAAAACAATATCATTCATTACTGAAGAATTTTTATCAAATAAAGTTTTATGAACTTGTGAAAAACATAAATATTTATTGAATAGACTTCTTGCATAACCTATNAAAATAATTGTAAATATTTTTAAAAAGATACTAATAGCAAATTATAATTTTAATTAATTATGTCTTTTATTTAAAAATTTAATATTTTCCTACAACGAAAAATGACTTTTTTATTTAAATTAT
>NZ_MQTY02000113.1:0-3053 GCF_016082285.1 Spiroplasma sp. Moj | reverse complement strand
AATATCTAACATTTTATTAAAAGTGGCTTGTTTTATTCCTGTTAATCGGAATAATTCTTTATCATTAATAAAATCAAATTTATCAAATTTCATAATTTTAGATTCCTATAATTTCTATTTTAAATATATTTTATAGGAATTTTAAAATAACTAGGTTATGCAAGAAGTCTANTANATTNTTNTNATNNNATGGNACNATTAATTTANTNATANTNATTAAAATATCAATTTTTTTCCCATTTTTAAGCTTAAAATTGTAAATAATTTGCCTTTTAAAAATATTTATTTTTTAAAAAAAGTAATATATTTTTTTAAAAAATAAGTTATAATTATTTGCTAAATTATAAGTGAAAGTATAAATATTAAATTTAAAATATTAGTGATAATTAATGCAAATAAAATTATTATCTAAATCCTTTTTTGTTCATCCTAAATTTGGTATAATTACTTTAGTCAAATGGGTGATTAGATGGAAAATAACAAGTTTAATTATTATAATTGAGCAAATAACAAATGAGGGAAAAAGTGACAAATGTCACAAGATACTAAGCAACGGTTATTAACTTTATCGGGAAAAATCCACTATGTGCCATTATGAAAACCAGTTGATATTACAATTGACTTAGATACTCAACAATTAATTATTCCAAAAAATCTTGCTTTTTTAGCACAAAAATATCAATTACCACAAACAACATATTATCTTTTTAAATATAATAATATTAATAACATTATGCTAGAATGTAATTACATTATTAGTAATTATTCAAAAATTATTGAAGCTAAAATTGATCAAAATTTTGTTTCATTAAAATGATCATTATCATATGGTGCTTACTTTTTTAAAGAAATTACTAATTATATCCTAGCACAAGATACAATCTTAGAAACTTATCGGGAAACAAAAAATCGAAAACAACGCTTATTATTTCGTTATCAAAACCAACGTGCATTTAAGAAAAGTAAATGAAAGGGAGAATAAATTTTAATGAAAATTCGGTTAGACCAGTTAATGGTTAATAATAATTTAGTTCCTTCGCGCGAAAAAGCTAAAGCAATGATTTTAGCAAACAATGTTTTAGTTGATAATGTCCCAGCTTTAAAACCAGGTGAACTAGTAAAAGAAAATAGTATTATTAAATTACGTGGTGAACCATTAAAATATGTTTCCCGAGCAGGGGAAAAGTTAGCCAAAGGTTTAACTGCTTTTAATTTAACCGTTAAAAACCTAGTTTGCCTTGACATTGGTGCTTCAACTGGTGGTTTTACCGATTGTTTATTACAAAATCATGCTAAAAAAGTTTATGCTGTCGATGTTGGGACAAACCAATTAGCTTGAAAATTACGCAATAATCCGCAGGTTATTTCATTAGAGAAAACTAATTTTCGATATGTTACTAAAGCATTATTTGCCCCTGATGAAATTGAATTTGCTTGCTGTGATGTTTCTTTTATTTCATTAGATAAAATTATTCCATCTTTAAAAGATATTTTATTATTAAATCATTATGCTTTTTTCTTAATTAAACCACAGTTTGAGAGTACAAAAGAAGCTGTTAAGAAAGGAAAAATTAATCATAAAGCAACTCACTATGATGTTATTAAAAAAATCTTTACTTTAGGTCTTAATAATGGTTTCAGTGTTATCAATTGTGACTATTCTCCAATTTTAGGAAATAAAAAGAAAAACATTGAATTTATTTGTTTATTACAACGAACAATAAATCCGATTAATTATATTGCCGACGAAGTTATAGCAACAATAATTGAAAATGCTTGAAATACTTTATTATCATAATAATATTTTAGGATATAATATTCTTATAAAAGAAGGGAGGAAATAACTTTTATGGCAGTAGGAACAATGAGCGGCGATGTTAAAAATTTGCTTGCAAAAGATCATCTTCAAGTTGGTGATAAAGTGTCATTTAAAGCTGATATGGTTGATTGACAAGATTTTGAATTAGCAACCATAACAAAAGAATATAAAGTTATTTCCGCAGTACCTAGTATAGATACTAGTGTTTGTTTAACACAAACAAAACAATTTAATGAAACAATTATTAGTAAATATCCTAATTTTCAATTAATAACAATTTCACGTGATTTGCCATTTGCTTTGAAACGAGCATGTGAAGCTTTTATTAATTCAAACCATATTCTATTATCTGATACTAATTATCGTGAATTTGGAACACAAACAAAATTATACTTTCCATTTAATAACTTATTAGCACGAAGTGTAATGGTTTTAGATCAAGACAATAAAATTATTTATTTACAAATTGTTTCACCAATTTCTTCTGAACCAAATTATGACGAAGTTTATCAATTTTTAGATACTCTTCAAAAATAAAAACTTGTAATGAAATAAAAAAATGTTTCTTTTAACTGGAAATACCCAGTTAAAAGAAACATTTTTAATTTAAATATTGAGAATATTAACTATTTGAAAAATAATATTTATTTAACTTAATTTGTTAAATTGTTCTTCTAAAAAAGATATTGCTGTTTTTAATAAATCAAGTTCTGTTTTTGACATTGATTTAATTCCATGAAAAGTTAATGTTTGTAACTGATTTTCAAGTTCTATTAAGGCAAATTTTAATTGTGCTTTTTTTCTTCACTAATATTTTTTAAGTTATTAATTTTCTCTTTTAATGTTGATAATCGATTTTGAAGACTTTTAATTTCATTTTCATGCATTGCATTACAAGCAATAGCATTACTTGCTCCAATTGCCGAAAAACTAATTGCTCCTAGAATTGCTAAAATTTTTTTCATTTTTTATATGTTTCCTTTCTATTCGATTAATATTATCGATAATCTTATTGTATTTTTTTTCAAGTTTAAACTTAAAATAAATTCTATTTTATAGTGTAAACTGTAATATGAAGTGCAACAAATCAACTCAGAAAGGAGTTGATTTTTTAATCGAAAGAAAACATTATTTTATTTTACGGTCCTTAGTAACTAAGTATGGAAAAGATAATGTTATTAATATGGTAAATAATATTAGACTTCTTGCATAACCTATTAAAATAATTGTAAAT
>NZ_MQTY02000112.1:0-3105 GCF_016082285.1 Spiroplasma sp. Moj | reverse complement strand
TAAATTTTGTTATCATTTAATCATAAGCGAAACTTAATTTGTTTCTAATTATTTAATTTTATTAAAAACCTAAGAATAATGAATACTACCAACATTTTATTAAAAGTGGCTTGTTTTATTCCTGTTAATCGGAATAATTCTTTATCATTAATAAANTNATAAANTCAAATTTATCAAATTTCATAATTTTAGATTCCTATAATTTCTATTTTAAATATATTTTATAGGAATTTTAAAATAACTAGGTTATGCAAGAAGTCTATTATTNNAGCANNNGAAACTTGAGTACGTTATAACAGTAAAATGATGGTGGAACATTATTTACATTTAGTTCAGGAAATTTGATGGTTTGCACAAATTATTGGAGCAATGTCTATTTATTTTTTTATTAGAAAAATTGGAATTAAGAATTCATTAATTTTAACATTAATAATTTGAAGTCTATATTTTATTTTTGTTGCTATCATTCCAATTCCGGAAGTTTTATTAATTTGTCAATTTTTAAATGGTTTTGCAATGATATTTTTGTTTGGAATTTTATTTTCAATTACAATGATGTGGAATTATCGGATTCAAAATCAACCTGTAACGGGTTGTTTTTCAGCATTAAATGCTTTAGTAACATTTCTTATACAGTTCTTAATCCGGGTTTTTGCCCATTATCAAGTTGGTGTTTTTAGTAATTTAAATTTAGATTGAAATTTACCATTTATTAAAAATGATTTATTTTTAGATTCATTAAAACAAGTTATTTTATATTTATATTTAAGTTGTGCTATTAGCTGCTTTATTTTAATTTTTGTTGTTTTCTTTAGCATTAAATTTATTAGTGGTGAATATTATAATCGCAACCAATTTGAAAGTAAGCTTAGTGAATTAGTTGGAATGGTTGTTATCCATGAGATTGATCAAAAAATTGCTTTAAAAAAATATTTACAAAAAAAGAAGTTACATAATAACTTCTACTGCAATAATATCAGGCATTTCTTGTTTAACAATTTGTTCAACACCATCTTTAATTGTTGAATCAATTAATCCGCAACCAACACATGCTCCTGTCAAACGAACATAAACAATATTATTTTTAACTTCAACAAATTCAATATCGCCGCCATCTTGGTTAATATAAGGGCGAAGATTATCAATAATATCTTTTGCTTGATTTGTTTGTGTCATTCTAATCACCTTCACTATTTAATTATAGCATTTTTATAAACAAAGTTAGTTTAATTAATTATGGATATGTATATAATAATAGGTAGAGATTCAATTTAGAATTTTTATTGGAGTTTAAATGTTTAGAGGAGGACTAATGGAAGAAAAAAGTTTTAGTATATATGGCCTATCTGCTGGAATAAAATTAGCAGACGAAATTTGTAAAATTTTAGGTGTAACAAGACAAGAAATGGAAACTGTTCGTTTTGCTGATGGTGAAATTTTGGTAAGGGCAATGAATTCAGTGCGGGGGAAAGATGTTTATATTATTCAATCAACATCTTGGCCAGTCAATGAGAATCTAATGGAATTATTAATTGCAATTGATGCTCTAAAACGTGGTAGTGCACAAAGCATTAATGTGGTCATTCCTTATTTTGGATATGCTCGTCAAGATCGAAAAGCACGTGGTCGCCAACCAATTACATGTAAATTAGTGGCGAATATGTTAACAACAGCAGGGGCAACAAGAGTAATGACTGTTGATTTACATTCACCACAATCAATGGGATTTTTTGATGTTCCAGTTGATGATTTACGCTCAACACAAGAATTAGTAAGAACAATTGTTCGAAAAATTGAAGAAGACCATCTTAAAGAAGAAATAACAATTGTTTCACCAGACCATGGTGGATTAGTACGGGCACGAGATGTGGCTAATCGTTTAGGAAATTTAGCTGGGAATATTGCAGTAATTGATAAGCGCCGTCCAAAACCAAATGTTAGTGAAGTTCAATTTATTTTAGGAGATGTCAAAGACCGTATTTGCTTTATTGTTGATGATATGATTGATACAGCTGGCACAATTTGTAATGCAGCAAAAGCATTAAAACAGCATGGGGCAAAAGCAGTTTATTTATTAGCATGCCATGGAGTATTTTCACCCCCAGCAAAAGAGCGTTTAACAGAACTTATTAATGATGGTACAGTTAAAAAGGCTATTGTTACAAATACAATTGATATTAATCAAGATCGATTATTTGACGGGTTAGAAGTCATTTCAATTGCTGATTTAATTTCACAGATGATTAGAGCAATGATTGAAAAACGTAGTTTATCAGATGTTTATTCAAAATGTAATGAGCAAATAAAAAAAATAATTGAGAAAATAAAAAATAAAATAGTTGGTAAAGTTTGCATTGTTTAGTTAAGAAATGCAAACTTTTTTTATAACATTTTTTTAAGAAAGAGAGTAATTTATTTATGATTAGATAATCAATTTTAAAGTAGTTTTTTGCTATAATTAAATTAAGAAAAAGCTATTTATCCAAATTATTATTATATTGCAATATATCACTAGTTAAAAATATCAAGGAGCAAATAATGACAACTTCAATTTATGGTTATAGACGTATTATTCAAATTATTATTAATAGACTTCTTGCATAACCTAGTTATTTTAAAATTCCTATAAAATATATTTAAAATAGAAATTNTATATACCCCACTTCAGTTTTATAGGATCTAAAATAGTTGAACTTAAGACTTCCAATTGGAATCCAATTGTTTTGGTCAATAAGAAAATGTAGACTTGTATGTAGAAAATATAATAAAAACAAGTTGGTTTATTTCATATATGTGCATATATATAGTATGTTAGGTTACTTTCAGAAAAATATACTCCTTGATAAATATTTTACCAATGTCGAATTGGATTTTATTTAGTGAATATAATTTATTTAAATGAAATGAATTTATTGAAATTCATTAAAATATTCAATTTCTCTACAGAATATCTAAATAAATGTTATGCCTATTTTAAATATATACAATAGTCTATGAAATATCCAAACTAGACATTCTGAACCAAGACTTGAATTTATATGCAAACTCGCTAATAATTGTCTGTACTCCAAAGTCAGCAGTCAAATTATCGCACAATATTCTTTC
>NZ_MQTY02000111.1:0-3161 GCF_016082285.1 Spiroplasma sp. Moj | reverse complement strand
AGATAAACGTATACAAATATATATTAACATATTTACTCGTACATGAGTTGGTTACTAAGTGAATAGACTCTACTCTCGGTCTTTCACATAGTAAACATTTTTTATAGATTTATAAGGGACAGCTTCAAGCGCTAATGCATTAGATTGTGGACTCATGACGTACAAATTTGATATGCTCCATGATAAGTGAACAAATATGCATTATAATGCTTTCTAAATATTACATATATAACTTTCTGGCCATATTAAAAAATCTATTTGAATAAAANTAATTTTATTANATCNNNNAATTACAATATTACCCTTAAACTATACGCAAAAATTAGTATTTAATCCTTTTACGATACCAGGCGGAGTTGGTAAGTTCTTAAACTTTATTTCATTTGGTATTCCATGAGGATGAGTAATTAACCAAGATGAAAAAACTTGACCTAATTTCCAATGACTTAATGGTTTTATGAGTGCTAATATTTATAGCTTTTATAATGATGCATTTTGGTCTGATAACTCAAAAGGGAAAGGTTATTTACCATTTGAAATATTTAGAGAACAAGGTAATGATAAAGTTGGTGCTATCTTTGGAGCAAATGCCACTAGTTTAGGGTTTACAACTTTATTAACTGATAAATGCAAAGGCACTGTTTTAACTAAAGATGGTAAACAAACAAGTGAACTAGTTTATTCAACTTATAATTTAAAACAATTAAATGAAAAAACTAACCGAGTTTATTTAATTAATGAACAAACCAAAGCAATTGACGCTCAAACACCAGTTAGTGATAGTGAAAAAGATAATGATTGCGAATTNTTACAAACACCTGATGGGACAAATTGTAGTTATATAATTGATATGTTTTCAATCCAAGCATTATATAAAGGTAATTTTGAAATTATCTTTTATGCTGATAACCCGTATACCAATAATGAAGAAGATTATTTACGCTTATCAGTATGAATTTTTCGTGGTAAAACAAAAAGTACATTAAATAATTATTTACGCGATATGACAACTAATTATAAAACTAGTTTCTTGCTCCCACATGATTATGAAATACCAACATTTAATTACCCACAATATGTCTTACCACCAGTACCATATAACTATCAAGTTTATACAAAAGATATTATGCCATCTAATGTAGTACTACCATTAAAAACTAAAATTACAGCACCAGCACAATGTACTAATGCTAAATCTTTAATATTTGATGATTATATTAATTTATTTAATAATAATTATAACGATGCTTATTATGAGGTAGAAATTGATTTAAAACAAATTGACCCAACAATTCAAAGTATCAGTAAATTTCAAGATGCTTATAAAACAATAGAAATAAGTAATTTAGGTAATTTACAAGTTGAATGTGCACAAGCAAATATAGAGAATTTTATTCCCGATAGAAATGTTAATTTATCTGCTGGTTATTCTAGTTGTAAAAATTATTTATATTCATTAATAGATATAACTTTAAAAGAAAGTGGTTATTCACAAACTGATAAAGTTAATTTCCCAAATACTTTTACAATAAATACAAAAGAAATAACCAATGATATCAAAACACTTGATACTTTTAAAACTAATGGATTACCAAATTATGATTATTATAATCGATATATATCTAAAACTGGGGCATTTATTAATTTTTTACTTCAAATAACATCATTGTCTAATAAAGTTGATGATAAAATTAAAGAATTATATTTACAAGCATATTATACTAATGATGTAAAATTGAAAATTAAATTTTCAAAAAAAGTATTTACACATTTATTTTGTTTTTATTATGATAAAACTGCAATGAATAAATCTAAATATTGAGGTAATGATAAAGATATTATATTAGATGTTTCTAACCCAAATGTTTTAGGTATTAGAAATAAAAGTGATAACCCTGTTAAAATTACATTTAAGCCAAGATAAATAAAAAGAGATTTACATCTCTTTTTTTATTCTCCATTAACTTTTACATTACCAGCATTATCAATAATTAAATCGGGTTTCTCAGTATCTAAATTTCAACGATAAACTGATTTAATAAAATTACCACCTTTATCTTGTCTTCAAGATAAAGGAATGAGTCCTAAATGTGCTAAATATCTTATATATAAATCAAAATAATTCCCAAAATCATTTCTTAATTCTAATCTAGTTCAATTAGCATTATCAAATATAACTTTATCAAATTCTTTTCCATTTTTTAATTCAAAATGTTTAAACTTAATAATTTTTCAATTATCATTTTTATTCCCTGGCTTTTTGCCGCGTCATATTACATAATATCATTTATTATCAACCGTATTGAATGGTTTTTCTTGTTGTGCTATTCATTCTAAATTATCTCTAATTTCTTTATTTTTTGTATTTACTTTGTTTTCTTCTTTTAATTTTGCTAATTCTTTCGGTGTATATTCTTGTGGTGTATTACAAGCAACTAAACTGGTTGTACTTGTTCCTACTAATGATATTGCACCAATAATACTTAATAATCTTTTCATTTGATTATTTCTTCTTTTATTATCAATTAAGTGAACTTATTGAAACAGTATAATTAACATTTATATTCCCCATATAAGTATTTGTATCAAAAGAATTGATAATTGCATTGTTATTACTAATATTTTTAACGTTAATTTTTGTGATATCTAGATTGTTATACATTTCTTTTAGTTTATTTTTAATTTGTTGTTTTGTTGGATTAGATAAATTTTCAGTTTTAAATTCACCTAAATTATTATTTGTAATAATTTTATTTAAATTAATATTAGATATAAAAGTAACGACTACTTCACCACTTAAAAAATCTTTTCTTATAAAAGTTATTTTTGCATTTGTGGGTGTTATATCACTAACTTCAAAATCATTTATAATACTTTCTAAACTGTTATCTAATTCTTTTATTTTATTTTTAATTTCTTGTTCTGTTGGTTTATTAACACCATTAATTCTAATTAATCCTAATTCAGTGTTTCTAAAAACTGATTTTACTGGCCGAGAATAATTAACGACTATTTCACCAGTATAAATATTTATATCATTTGAATTAACTTTAGCATTACTTGTTGTAATACTTTTAACATTAATTTTTGTTGTGTCTAATTGTGGGTTTAATTCTAATAATCTAAACTTAATTTGTTCTTTATAACTATTACCTAATTTT
>NZ_MQTY02000110.1:0-3180 GCF_016082285.1 Spiroplasma sp. Moj | reverse complement strand
TTCATTTTAATCTCCATTCTAATTTAAAGACTAAATCAGTGGTCTAAAATGTATATGGTTTTCACAAGTTTACGAATAATACTTATTGTTTTTACTAAGAAAAAAGATTACAATATTAATTAAGGAGGATTTGATATGGCCATATTTAATAATAAGAAGCCAACTTTTGTATCAATGGATTTAGGAACAGCTTACACTCTGGTTTATATTTCAGGGAGTGGAATTGTTTATAATGAACCATCCATTGTGGCATATAAAATTAAAGAAAATCGGATTATTGCTGTCGGAAATGAAGCATATAAAATGATTGGAAAAAGAAATAAAACAATTAGAATTGTTCGACCAATGGTTGATGGAGTTATTACAGATATTAGTGCAACAGAAGCACAATTAAAGTATATTTTTAATCGTCTAAGAGTTACCAAACAATTAGCTAATTCAATTATGTTATTAGCTTGTCCATCAGTTATTACCGAATTAGAAAAAAATGCTTTGAGAAAAATTGCGATGAATCTAGGCGCAACAAAAGTTTTTGTTGAAGAAGAAGTTAAAATGGCTGCGTTAGGTGGTGGGGTTGATATTTATAAACCTTTTGGTAATTTAGTGATTGATATGGGAGGAGGAACAACAGATATTGCGGTTCTTGCTTCAGGGGATATTGTATTATCAAAATCAGTTAAAGTTGCTGGAAATTATTTAAATGATGAAATTCTAAAATATGTTCGTTCTCAATATGGTTTAGAAATTGGAATTAAAACAGCAGAAATGATTAAGATTGAAATTGGTTCATTAGCAAAATATGGTGATGAACGAAAAATGAAAGTGTATGGACGTGATGTTGTTTCAGGATTACCACGAGAAATTGAGTTGACGCCAGAAGAAATCCGGGAAGTTTTAAAAGTTCCAGTATCACGAATTATTGATTTAGCAGTTCAAGTCTTAGAAGAAACACCGCCAGAATTAGCAGGAGATATTTTCCGAAATGGAATTACCATTTGTGGTGGTGGTGGTTTAATCAAAGGAATTGATCACTACTTTGAAGACACATTACAATTACCAGCCAAAATTGGTGAACAACCATTATTAGCAGTTATTAATGGAACAAAAAAATTTGAATCAGATATTTATGATATTATTCGCCAAGAACATCAGAAAACAAAAGAATTAGATTATTAAGAATGTTACAAGTTGCTATAAGAATTAACGAGCATATCAAAATAGCAAATATGGTCAGCATAGAGCAACTATGAAATAATATTGCCAAGGTTAGCATTGGTTTATTATAAAACTGATAATTATCAGTTTTTTTATGTTATGATGTAAAAAAATACTTAGGAGCAAAAAATGTTTGAACCATTAGCATTTGTCTTACGACCAACCACAATAACTGATATCATTGGGCAAAGCCACCTTATTAATGATCACAATTAATGATCACAATGGTGTTATTTCACGAATGTTGAAATATAATTATGCAAGTTCATTAATTTTTTATGGTGATCCGGGCGTTGGAAAGAGTAGTATTGCTCGAGCATTAGCCAATGATTTACAACTTGAGTATGCAATTTTTAATGCTGAAATTGATAAAAAACAAGATTTAGAAAAAATTATTAAGCAAGCAGCAAATTTTGAACGATTTATTATTATTGTGGAAGAAGTACATCGAATGAATAAAGATCGGCAAGATATTTTATTGTAGTATTTAGAAAATGGACACTTAATTATGTTTGCTTGTACAATAGAAAATCCTTATTTTGTGATTAATCCAGCTTTACGATCACGAGCTAATATTATTAAATTAGAACGAATTACTGTTGATAAAATGCTAACTGGCTTACAAAAAATAATTACAAAGAAAAAATTACCGTTAGCAATTAACTAATGATGCGTTACTATTAATTTGTCAATTAGCAAGTGGTGATTTACGAATTGCAATTAATATATTAGAATTATGTTTAAATTTATATCCTGCAGAAGAAATTACCACAACAATTATTAATAATATTGCTCCAACGGCTAATTTAATTAATTTTGCAGAAGGTGATGAACATCATGATTTAAAATCAGCCTTGCAAAAGTCAATTCGGGGTAGTGATGTTGACGCAGTTTTACACTATTTTGCACGGTTATTAGCAGGTGGTGATCACGAAGCATTATTGCGTCGAATGTTAATTATTGCTTATGAAGATATTGGCTTGGCTAATCCAGCAATTGCGGTCCATGTCAAAACAGCAACTGATAGTTTTCGTCAAATTCGATTACCAGAGGGACGAATTCTATTAGGATTAGCAATTGTTGAAATGTGTTTAAGTGAAAAATCAAATAGTGCTTATTTAGCAACAGATCAAGCGTATGAAGATGTTTTAAAAGGTAATCTTTATCCAATTCCGCATCATTTATGGGATACAAGTTATGCTTCAGCAAAAAAACTAGGAAATGGCCAGGGATACCAATATCCGCATGATTTTCCAAATGATTATGTTGCGCAACAATACCTGCCAAAGGAAATGCGCGGTATAGTTTATTATCAACCAAAATTACATAGTGTGTATGAAAAACGAATTAATGAGAAATTATCATTCATTTGTAATTAATTCATTATTATTNNTAATTNATAATATTTTTANNNANATAATAAATTTTAAAGTAAAAAATAACTTAAAGTAAATACTTTTGTAGAATAAATTCGTGTTTAAAATAAAATAAAAAAGGAATAAAAATTAAAAGAAGTTATAAAAATAATTGAATAAAAAAACCAAACTTATACAATATGTATTTTAAAATAATTAATTATATTTTGTAATGAATATTATATTTTAATAATGAGTATTTCAAAGTAAATCATATTTTTAAAATAATAATATATTGAATAAAAAATATTTTTAAAATAATTAATATTTTTATGAATTAAATAACAAACAAAAATGTTTGTCTAAGATACAATTTATTCAATTATTTAATGATATTAAGAAAAATATTTATCCGCGTGGCAAGAATCGAAGTGGAAGACATTGTAAATATTACCGCATCCCGCTGAGTTCGTAGCGGTCGATTAGAGTAGACGAGGGAGTGACGGAGGACGAGAGAGAGAGAGAGAGAAAGAGAGAGAGAGAGAGAGAGAGAGAGAGTCATTTTATATAACTATGTATTCATAACTAAATATCTGAATACTTTCATCTT
>NZ_MQTY02000011.1:0-14681 GCF_016082285.1 Spiroplasma sp. Moj | reverse complement strand
CTTTTTTTATTCTTGTCCGATTAACAAGTCANCATAAACTCTTTTTTATGGAAAAAGATTAAACCTATAATTTAATTATATACTAATATTTTANTAATANAATACTTTTTGTATATTATAACTAAACTTAATATATTTGATTACTAATTTAGTCCTTAAAACACATTGATTACCACCTGGAATAGACTTTAATAAAGTTGATAATAAACAACTAAATTGAATAATGAATAAAACTTAATAAATGATTTTTTAGTATGCTTAAATATGGTTAAATTAAGTTATATTTATAAAATATTTTAATTTTTTTAAAAAATAGTTGCATTTATTTTAAAGGATGTTACTATTTTATTAATAAGATCTTTGGGAAAAGCGTGTTTGCAATTACAATTTACATGATGAATAAGCCTTAAGAAAATTATAACACCTTTTCAATTGCTGCTAATAAATATGTTTTTAATTTTGTTTGTGTTTCATATGTATTTTGTAAAGTATTTGTAAAATTTTGTGCGGAAATTGGGGCATGATTATCAATTCCACTTTTGTAAGCATATTGTAATATTTTTACTATCTTATCAAACAAAGTATCTTTGCGATGATCATCAGTTGTATTATGTAAAAAATCAACTAAATCTTGTTTAACTCATTTTGTTGTTTCAATTCCTGTTCAACTTGGATGGTCAAGAGAAGTTTGGTCAGTATTAATTCAACAATTACTTGTTTGTTTTGTCTCATCTCATATATTATTTTGTGCATCATACCCACATTGTGCTGAATAAATATTTTTTAATGCATCAAAAGTTGAAGTGGCAATTTGTTTTAAAGCACTAGTCACAACATAATTTTCGCCATAAATTTTAGATTGTTCGGTATCAACACCAACTATCTTAGCATTGACTTTAATTTGATTAATTGTATCTTGAATTTGTGCACCAGCAACCGGAAAAATAATACGAGCGCCACGAGATAATAATTCATCACTAATAATTTTGCCATCACCAGCTTGAAATGATTGTGAAAATCATGATTCATTCTGTTTTAAAACATTTTGCACTTTAACAATTGATTGTAAAGTTGTTATTTCTGGATTAATATTTTGGACTTGGTTTAATATATCATGTTTTATATTATTTCATTTACTATTTACTGAAGAATTAATAATAGTATTAAATAAATCAATTCCAACTAAAAAACCTCACATATAATTTGAAACAGCAACTGGATTATCCATCCCACCATAACTACCAACTTTTAAGTGTCCATTATATTCGTTTTGGTGCACATTTAAATAAATGCTTGTTGCTAAACTCGCATAAAAACCAGAAGCTTCAGCTTGATAAGTAATTCCAATAATATTTTTTGCTAATGGTGTCTTCTGGTCAATATTAAGATGAATGTTCTGACTACTTCCATCAATATAAATAATATTATCAACTAAACCCGCTGCTCAACCAATGGTATTACCATGGTTGAAACCAGGTAAAACTAGTGTTTTTGCTCCTGCAATTGAAGATGTAATATAAGCATTTTTATAATCACCAGGCGTTTGACTAACTGATTCAAAGTAACTTGCTCGTCAGTTTGAACTTTTTCAATTTTGTGGTGGAACAATTTGATTTTTTTGTGCAAAAACATATTTACTTGCTCCCTCTCATGCGGATTGATTAAAAGCAAGATCATTTACAGTTCCCCCATCAGTAATAACCCAAATACTATTATCAAAATTATACTTCTTTACACAACCAAAAACACTGCTCACTGAAGTGCCAATGATACTTATCATCATCAAACTTTGTAAAATTTGTTTCATATTTTTTGCTCCTTTTTTACTTAATGTTTGTAAAAACAAAAAGATCAACCTGGTTTTTCATTAAAATGAGTGGTTAATGTTTAAAAAGCAAAAGCATTAACCTATAGCGTCTTTTTCCAATGGTAAGACATAGAAACACTAGACCATATTACTAGTATATACAGGTATATCATTTATTTTTATACTTATATCATAACTTCTTTTTTATCAAAAAGCAATTAAAATAAAAAAACAACCCGGGTGAGATTGTTTTTTAGGGTATCCATGAAGTATAAGATAATATAATACAAAGTATGGTCATATTGATAGGGCTAAACTTGCGCTGTTTATTATTAATTTAATAAAAGTACAATTCTTATACTTCCCTAGACATTTATTATTATATAGTTCAAAAAATAAAATTCAATAAGATTTAAATAACTTTTTAGATTTTTTTAAATTTGTTGTACTTTATTCTACAATTTACATTTTAGAACAAAATTGAAATAAAATTAAAACAAAACAGCGTAAATAATGAAAAACTAATTTTTGTGAGGTACCATATACATTTTAGACCANTTAGNNTCNTTTTAAAAATNTTNACAATTATTTTAATAGGTTATGCAANAANNNTAATGAATTACGAAAGTTAATTACTACGTTTTTAAATTACTATAACAATGTTAGGCGACATAAAAGCATAAATTTTTTAACACCAACTGAAGCTGTGTTAAAATTTTTAAAAGACTAACTGGTCTAAAATGTATATGGTACCTCACAGATTAGAATTATTGATAAAATGATTATTAATTTCTTGAAAATGATTATAAATAATATTAATTAAAATATTAGTATCTTCATCAGTGATTAATCCGCCCCAACCACTATGATCTTCTTTATGAAAACTAGTGATTGTTACTTTAATTTGTTCTTTAAATTCTTCGTAGTTATCTTTATTAGTTTGATAAATTAGACTTCTTGCATAACCTATTAAAAATATTTACAATTATTTTAATAGGTTATGCAAGAAGTCTAATATNNNGNNTTTNATTAGTCTTAGTGTCATATTTCTTCTGATACGTGTTGAACCGTCAAACAGAAGTTTTAGTTCCACATAAATGATGAAAAGCAACTAACTTTAGTTTCTTTATTACTGTTTTACTAATTCAAAATGGTTATACTTTAATTAAAGCAATGTTTGCAACAAAATTTGGTGTTGATTTAGACTTGATTGTTTCAATTATTATTCCAATTGGGACAATTACTGTTATTATTGCAGTCTTTATCAAAAATATGTTGTCAACAAAAGTTACTGGTGTTCGTAATGCTATTAAAACAATTGGAGCAAAAGTGAGTGCTTTTCGAATTTTCTATTATACTGAAAAAGAAAAAGCATTGGAAGACTATGCTTTTGTAACACAATTACCAACATTGGTGAAAAAACCATTATCAAATAATAGCATTACTCGTGAACAAGCTTATGAGTTAATGAAAACAATTGATGAGACAGTCGCTTTCTTCGATAAACATCTTTTGAAAGAAAAAGAAAAAAATTATATGTTATATCATTTATTTAATCAAATTACAGATGTGGCTGAAATTGCAGAAATTAAAGCAAATATCTTAAAAGTTGAAGAAAAACAGAAAGCAAAAAATGATAAATATTCTAAAATAATAGCTTAGAATGTTTTTTCTTCGGATAATGGTTAACTTTCATTATATAATTTAATACTAGGAAAACGGGGGAAGTATGGAACCAAAAACAGTTGTTACTTTAACAGTTAAAGCAAATGATGTTAATCAAACAATTTTTAATTTTATTAAAAAAATGTTTCAAACAACTCCGTTATCAGTTATTTATAAGTTATTTCGTAATAAAAAAATTAAAGTAAATAACAAAGTAATGAAAGAACGAAATTATAAACTTAAACTAGGAGACCAAATTATTATTTTTGATAAAAATTTAGTTGTAACAGAACGAAACCAGACAGCAACTTATAATAATGTTGCACCATTACCATTACAAGTTGTTTATGAAGATGATAACATTCTTGTTGTTGATAAACCAAATGGAGTAGAAATGCACTCAAAGTTTCATACTTCATTAGATGCTATGGTGCAACATTATTTAATCCAAAAAGATGAATATCATCCGCAGGATGAACAGTCATTTGTCATTTCCCATGTTCATCGATTAGATAAATTAACACGAGGATTAGTGCTATATGCGAAAAATAAAATTACATTAGATTTGTTATTAGCTAAAATTAACCAAAAAGAATTTATTGAAAAGAAATATTTAGCAAAGTGTGAAGGAATTATTCAAGAAACTGATTTTACCCTTAGTGGTTATTTATATAAAGATGAAGATAAACAAAAAATGGTTTTTACTAAAACAGAGCAACCACATGCTAAAGTAGTTAAAACACATTTTAAAATTCAAGCTCAGATATCAAATACAACGTGATTGGAAGCAACATTAATAACTGGCCGTAAGCATCAAATTCGCGCTTCATTAAGTTATTTACATCACCCCATTATTAATGATGTTAAATATGGAGCAAAACAAGAAACAAAGAAGTATATGATTGCTTTATATGCAACAACCTTAATCTTTCATCAATTGCCAGACCATTTAAGTTATTTAAATGAAAAGATTATTAAAATTCCAGAAAATATTATAAAATAAAAATATTAGGAACGAGGTGAAGTAATTGTCAACAAGAAGAGGAATTTTTAGTATTTTAATCGGGGCTTTTACTTCGTTAATTGGAACATGTTTTCAATTTACGCTAATGTATTTATTAATTCGTAATTATGGTTCGCAGTTTAATGGGTTTGTAAAGAATAGCGTTGCAATTGTTGCTTTTTTAGGAACAGTGGAAGGTGGCTTAGGAGCCATTACTGTTATTTTTTTAGTAAAACCATTGTTACAAAAAGATTGAATTAAAGCAAATGAAATGGTTAATACAGCAAAGCATCAATATAAAATATCAGGGTACATTGGTATTATTTTATTAATTGCCATTGCTGTTGGGTATAGTGCTTATATTTATTTATTTGAAAAGAATTTTAGTATTTTACAAAATGATGAAACAATTAGTTATCCATTATGAAAAATGATTTTAATTGTATTTATTATTGGATCAAAAAACTTAATTGCATTATTTTGAACGGCAGCATATGAAAACTTAATGCAAGCTGATCAAAATAATCATTTACGCCGTTTAATTTTAATTATTTGTGATTTAATCTCATATTCAATTGTTTTCTACTTAATTTCAATTGCAGTGGATCCTGTTTTTGTCTTTTTAATTTTTTTACTTTATTCTGTTATGAAAGGAAGTTTAGTTTATTTATTTATTAAGTTACATTATCCTTGAGTTTGTATTGCTCGCCAACGCGATAACATGCAACTAGTTAAATCAAGTAATATTGTTGTGTTTAAAAATATTGGCGAAACATTGTTAATTAATGGTGATGTTATTATTACGGCGCTGTTATTAGGGTTACGAATATCATCAACCTTATCGCTATATATGACAATTACGGTTGGAGTTCGTAGTATTATGATGATTTTAATTAATTCCTTCCGTGAGTTTTTTGCCGCATGAACAGCAAAAAATGGTCGGGTTGATTGACAAAGTTATATGAAATTTGAAACATACGCTTTTATGATAGCTGGGTTCTTGTTTGCTAACCAGTTTATTTTATCACCATATTTTGTGACAACATTGTATGCGCCACAAATTATTGAACAAATTCGAACTAGTGATTCAACATTAAATCCATGAACATCACAGGAACGTGAAATTTTTAAAAGCATCTTTTATCAGCCAACCTTTTCCTTATTAGTTGCTTTAAGCTCTGTTTTTATTGTCTTAGCTGAACCTGCAAATGTTTTGGTATATGCTAAAGCAAATTATAAACAAACCGCAATTCCGACTTTCATTATTGGCTGTCTTAACATTGTCTTTTGTTTTTTTAGTGCTTTACTATGACGTTTTGGCTTTAATAATTTAGCAGCTGCATTATATAGTATTTTAATTATTACTTGCTTAATGAGTTTTTTGCGGTTTTTATACTTGTGATGTTATAATTGAATATTTTTAACTTATAATAGTAACTTTAAAGGTGTTTTTCGAAATTGAATGATTTTGTTAGTTCCAATGATTATTGCTATTTTAGTTAATTATTTATTTTTATCAAAAACACATAATCCTAATCAAATTTATAATATTGATTTACAGCCAGTTTGGGGATGACAAAAATTATTGAATTTCTTCTTTGGTTTAATCTTTGTTTCCTTGTTTGTTATTTTTACTAATTCAATCTTTTGATCACCCGGTTCTGTTCGTGGGATCTTCTTACGGTTACCACTTGTTTATAAAATTTGAACTAAACGCCAAGATAAAATGCGAATTCTACGTCGTAAAAAATATGAAGATGATTTTATTACCTTAACAGAACCAGAAATGCCATATCAAAAAATGTGAGAACGAGAAGAAACTTTACGTAAAAATACGAAAAAAATAGAGAAGGATGAACCTAATAAAGAAATTTATAAGTTAACAGGCTAAAAAATAAGTTATTACTAACTTATTTTTTAATATCACTTAAATAACCAGGATGGTATTTTTGACCATGAATAATTTTTGTAACATTATAAAGCGCATTAATAGCTTCACCAAATCCAGTTACCATATTATAGTATTTTCCTTCATAATAAGCACTATTTCCAGCCGCAAAGATATTAGGATGACTTGTTTGCCCAGTTTGTGCAATAATAATTTTTCGCATTGGAGTTGTTGTTAAAGTTAATTGTTGCAACATTGTTGGTGCAACTTTTGCTCCATATTGAACAATAAAATAATCAGCTGTAATAGTTAATAGTTTATGTGTTGTTTCATGTTCTAATGTTAAAGCGGTAATTTTATTATCAATTGTCTCAACTGTTTTAACATGATAAGGTTTTAATTCGGTTACCTTATTTTGTTGTAATTTTTGGACATTGTTTTCTTTAGCTCGGTATAATGTTCGACGATGGATAATTGTAACATTTTTACTAATGTTATCTTCAATCAAATGATTTGCCCAATCAACAGCACTATCACCACCACCAAGAATAACAATTTTCTTGTTTGTTAAAAGAGTTGGGTTTTTAACAGCGTATCATAAGTTTTCATATTCTTGGTGAGGGTGAAGATGTTCTAGACGAATGGGGGTAAAAACACCATTTCCACTTGTAATTAAAATTGTTTTAACTGTAAATGTTTGATTAGTTGTTAAAGTAATAGTAAAACCATCAGTTGTTGTAAGGATATTACTAATGTTAGTTTTACCAATGTATGTTATTTGCCCCGTATTTTTTTTTGCTTGATTAATTAAATTCTCAATAAATGTTTTAGTTTTGATTTCGCCAAATCCGGGCATATCATATAATGGTTTTTCTGGATATAATTCTCATGGTTGTCCACCAGGACTATCATTTCCTTCAATTATATAGCCACTTAATCCTAACATGCCAGCACAACCCCAAGCATATAACCCAACCGGCCCAGCCCCAATAATTATAATATCTTTCATTTATTTATAACAACCTTTCTAATTTTTCTGCACTTTAATTATTACATATTTTTCTAAAAGTCTAGCACAATAATTAATTCCTAGATATAATTAGTAAAAGAGAGTGGGATATTGATGAAAATAATTGTTAAAAATGAGATAGCAACAAAACTTTTAGCTGAAAAAATTGCTCCGTTTTTACATCCTAATTTATGCTTATTATTAGATGGACAGTTAGCCGCTGGGAAAACAACTTTTACAAAATATTTATTAAAAGCGTTAGAGGTAACTACGCCCGTTACTTCACCAACGTTTTTAATTATGCAACAGTATACGACAAATCAGCAAGTTATTATTAATCATATGGATTGCTATCGATTGTTAGGTTTAGAACAAGAAGAAGAGTGAGAAATGTATTTTGAACATTTTTCTGATAGTATTAATATTATTGAATGACCGGCCGGAATTAGTAACCAGTTAAGTTCAAAGTACGAGGTAATTAAAATTACCATTAAGATAATTAATGAGGATGAACGAATTTTTACGATTAAAACCAACAATAAACATTTACAAAGCGCATTAGGAAAAGAGGGATAAGATGTTAAATCTATTTATTGATACTAGTACTGATTTTTTAATTTTAATTTTAGAAAAAGAACAAAAAATCATTGGTCAAGTTCACCAAAACCATGCTCGTCGTCATACTGAAGCAACATTGCCAACAATTACCCAGTTATTAGGTCAGCATCAATTAAAATTAAAAGACATTAATAATTTTTATTTAACAGCTGGTCCAGGTAGTTATACTGGTGTTCGGATTCCAATGACAATTGTGAAAACAGTTAAAGTAATTAATCCGGCGATTAATGTTTATACAATTAATACATTACTTTATCAGGCGGGGCTAGATAATGTTGTTTCAATGCTTGATGCGCGGAGTGGAAAACGGTATTTTGCGGTAATTAGTAATGGTGTAGAGGTGATTCCAAGGCAAGTTCTTGATTATGAAACTTGTATTGAAATTACAAAGCAATTTCCAGGTTATGAGTTTCGTTATGATTTACAAGAAATTGATTTTGTTCAAAATTATCTTGTTCTAAAAAAGCATTTTATATTAGTTGAAGATATTTTTGCTTTAGAGCCACAGTATTTAAAAAAAGATTGAAGTTAAATGGTTATTTTAAAACCAGTTAATAATAGTGATGCTTTATTATTATTTTTATTAGAACAAGAAAATTATCCACATAATTATTATAAATATCGTAATTTAATTCAAATGATTAATAACAAAAATTATCTTGTTTATAAATTAATTGTCAAAAATAATCTCTATGGTTATTTTATTTTAATGCATAGTGGGGATGATTTTGAATTAATACGTTTAACAGTTAAAAAGCGTCATCACCATCAAGGTTATGGTCAACAAATGTTAAAATATATTCTAACACATTTTTCATATCAACAAATTTTTTTAGAAGTAAATGAACATAATTTGGTTGCTCAACAATTATATTTAAAACATGGGTTTAAGATTATTCGAACAATTGCTCAATATTATGGTGCAGAAAATGGATACTTAATGGTTTATCATCACTAACTTTATTTAATTTTACGGTATTAATATATAAGAAAAAATTAGGTGGTAAAGGAGAGAAAAAAATGGGAAGAGCATTTGAAGTTCGCAAGCAGTCAATGGCAGCAACAGCTGCGAAAAAAGCAGTATTATATAATCGTGTTGCTCGAGAAATTTATTTAGCAGCACGCGAAGGAAGTGTTGATCCCAATGCTAATTTAGCGTTACGGAATGCAATTGATAAAGCAAAAGCAAAAAAAGTTCCACGTGATGTTATTGAACGTGCGATTAAAAAAGCAAGTGGAAACGATAATGAAAATTACCAAGCAATTCGTTATGAAGGGTATGGACCAGGGGGAAGTGCAATTATTGTTGATACATTGACAAATAATGTTAACCGCTCTGTGGCAGAAGTACGCAATTGTTTTACTAAAACAGGTGGTAAACTAGGAGTTAATGGGGCTGTCGTGCATTTATTTGATCATTTAGCAGTGTTTACTTTTACAGGTAAAACGGTTGAAGAAGTATTAAAATTATTATTACTAGCAGATTGTGATATTAATGATGTTGTTGCTGAAGATGGACAAATTGTTGTTTATGCGCCAGGAACAGCATTTAATAGTGTTAAAACGGCATTAGATCAAGCCGGGATTACAACATTTCAAATGGCAGAAATTACAATGCTTCCCCATGACCGGATTACTTTACATGGTGATGACGCTGAACAATTTGAAAAAATGTTAAATATGTTAGATGACATTGATGATGTGCAAGATGTTTATCATAATGTTTTCCTTGCTTAGTTCAGCGTGAAAAGCAGGAAAACAACTTGGGAAATTAGAAACAATTGAAAAATTATCGCTAATAGTGCATAATATATAGTAAAGTAAAAAAGGAGTTTAGATAATAATGTCAAATTTTTTGGGTGGTAGTATGACAATGAATGTGATTTTAGTCGTAATTGTAGTCGCAGTTATTATTTTTGCAATTGTTTCTTCAATTATGGGACGAAAAGCACAACGCATTGAACGAGAAAAACGAAAAAAACAAGTTAAAGATAAAATTAAACAATATATTAAAGATACTGATAATCGTAAAAACTTAAGATTAGAATATGAAAAAGTTATTGCTCGTAAAGGAAAAGAATTTAAATATCGCGATATTTTTGATGTTATTGTTGATATTTATGAAGCAAAAACAAATGCTTTTTTAGAACAAAAAGCTTTTGAAATTGAAGGTATTTCAAAAAAAATTAATAAAAAACAATATGAAACAACTTGAATTGTTAACCAAGAAATTGATTTAGAAGAAACAAAACATCGAATTGAAATTAGTGAAAAAAAAGTTAAGTTAACAAAAGAAGAAAAAAAAGCAGCAAAAATTGCGGCAAGAAAAGAATATGAAGCACATCGTGCTGAAATGCTTAAAAAGCGTGAAGAAGAACGGAAATTGCGAAAAGCTGGACAACTTCCTGTTGATGAACGCCCAAAACCAAAACCAGAGAAATTTGTCCCTAGAAAATAAGTTCTATCTTATTTTCTTTGTCTTTAAAAAGCAAATCCGAAATAACGAAAGTGAAGTGCAATAATGGATTTAGAAATCACTTTAAAAAAAGAAGATTTTAAACGATTTAAAAAATGTTTTAAAATTGCTTGAACATTAGCTTCACGAAGTAATTTAAAAACAGTGCAAGAATGAGTGACAGCTCAAAAAATTTCGGTCTTTTTTGACTTGCAAGATAATATTAACAGTGCCAAAATTGATGAAGCTATTTTTATTGATGATGATGAAAATGAGAAGGGAAAAGGTTTATTTCAACCACATTTGTATGATTTAGCGCTAGAAACTTATTGACAAGCAGCTGAGGACACGGATAGTAATGATGCTCGAACTTTACCAGACGAGATTCAAACAACGATGGCAGATGTTCAAATTGATTTTTATCCCGGTGAAACAATTGCTGATGGGAATGAAGTTGGCCAACGCGCGCGTGAATATTTTATGCGTAATTATACCTATTTTAATTTAGAACATTACAGCAAGAAAATTGTTTTTGCAAAGACAACTGAAGTATTAGCAAATCCAAACTATGATGTTTATTTTGAACCATCTTTTGTTTATAACAATTGTATTACAAAGTGTGATATTTTAAAGAAACTTCCAGATGGTACTTATCATTTAATTGAGGTTAAAGCTTCAACTGGTCGGAAATATGATAAAGAAGCACAAATGTATGTTGACAAGGATGTTAAGGATGAATATGGTTATGATGTTGCCTATCAGTATTATGTTTTAACTGGGGCAGGCTTAACAATTAGTCGGGTTTCGTTAATGTTGCTAAATTCGGAGTATCAACGGATTGGTGATATTGATGATGACCAGTTGTTTATGTTTCAAGATTATTATAAATTGCCAACCAAAACCTTACCGGCTATTAGTTTATTAGAATTTTGTCAGCAAATGATGACTGGACAATTTGCCAAACGTGTTGAAAAGAATCGCATCATTACTGATGATTTAGCTTTAATTAAACATTATTTTATGCAACCAGTTGAAACAATTTTTCCGTTATTTAGCAAGGAACAATGTTTCAATGGAAAAGGTGATCGTTATGGTTATTGCCAACATGTTACTAGTTATTTACCACCGCATTATAGTGTCTTTGAGTTAACACGTGGGATGGAAAAAAAGACGTTATTAAAATATCAAGAACACATTGATTTGTTAAAAGATATTGTGTTATCATTTACCTTTAAACAATCAACGCGACAAAAAAAGCCAATTTTATTTTCAGAAAAACAACAACGCCAAATTCTTGCTGTTCAAGATAATGCCCCAGTTGTTAATCCAAAGAAGGTTGCTATTATTAATCAAATTTTAGAACAGTATCAGTATCCAATATATATGTATGATTTTGAAACAATGAAAGCAGCAGTTCCTCGCTTTGATTATTCATATTCTTATCAGCAAATTCCGTTTCAATATTCAGTCCATCTTATTAAAGATAATCACTTTGATTATCAAGATGAAACGACAATGGAACATTATGCCTTTTTAGCAGATGGTGAAGGTGATCCACGCTTAGCACTAATTAAACATTTAGTTACTGATTTATTTAGACATGGCGGAGGGGTTTATGTTGCTTATTATAAAAGTTTTGAATGTAAGGTTTTAGCCGAATTAATTAGTTATTTAACAATCTTAATTAATCAAAGTCGCAATGAGGAACTTATGACAACTTATCAAGATTGACAAAAAAAATTAAGAATTATTCGAAATAAAACAATTGATTTAATGGATTTTTTTCAGGACTTTATGATTTATAAAAAAGAATTTTATGGTTCAGCTTCAATTAAAAAAACACAACCAGCATTTGATAATCAATTTACTTATCAAGCATTAAAGGTACAAAAAGGTGATATGGCCAGTGAAATCTTTCGTCGCCGGGTGGAGAATAATATTCCAATCACCATTTGACAAAAATCATTTCGAGGAGAAATGTTAAAATATTGTAATCGGGATACATTAGCAATGGTTGTTATTTATCAACATATTGTTCGTTTAATGGGATCTTTAACACCAATTAAGGGAGGGAAAAAAGATGCAGAAATATAGAGTAATTTTTATGGGAACGCCAATCTTTGCAACAGCTGTTTTAAAAGCTTTACAAAAGTTAGCGCCAACAATTGAAATAATTGGAATTGTTACCCAACCTGATCGTAAAATTGGACGTCAGCAACTCGTTCAATTTTCTCCAGTCAAAGAATTTGCCTTAACAAATCAGATTCCTGTTTTTCAACCAGAAAAAATTAATGATCTTTATACAGAGTTAGGAACTTTCCAACCAGATGTTATTGTAACGTGTGCTTATGGGCAATTTATTCCAGAGCGAATTTTAAAATTAGCACGTATTAATTGTATTAATGTTCATGCTTCATTATTACCAAAATTACGTGGTGGGGCACCTATTCATAAGGCTATTATTTATGGTGAGCGAGAAACGGGGATTACACTAATGAAAATGATTAAAAAAATGGATGCAGGAGAAATGTATGTTCAAACAGCAATTCCAATTAGTGCCACCGAAACAGCCTCATCTTTGCATGACCGGTTAATGGTTTTAGCAAGCACAATGATTGAAAAATATTTATTAGATATTATTACTGGTAAAATTAAAGGAACACCACAGGATGATAGTCAAGCAACATTTGCTTATAATATTACACGTGATGAAGAAAAAGTAAATTGGTTTTTACCAAAACAAAAAATTGTTGACCAAATTCGTGGATTATATGCATGACCAATTGCTTATACAACTGTTAATAATATTCATTATAAATTGCACCAAGCAATGATTACTTTAGAGCCATTAGCGGAAAAAGACGCTGATTTTGTAAATGGGACAATTATTGATATTTCAAAATTAGGGATTAAAGTTAAAGTTGAAGATGGTTATTTGCTAATTACGCGTTTACAACGCGAGGGAAAAAAAGTAACTTATGCTAAAAATTACTATCATAATGCCTCGTCAGAAATTATGGTTGGAAATATTTTTATTTAAAATGTATCGTTTAAAATCACTAAAATATTTAGCAACAACAGGATTAATTACTGCTTTGTTAGTAGTTATTGCTTATATTTCCCAATTTATTCAGTTCAATTTTAGTGTTGGTAAAGGGATTATTCAGTTAGCAGATGGGTTATTTTTAGGTTTAATAACGTTAATCAAAGGACCAATGTTATTAATTAGTGGTATTTTGTATGTAACAATTATTGATCTTGTTACTCGCTGTTTTATTTTTATTCCTATTTCAATTTTAATTAGGATTTTAATGTTTTTAATTACTTATTTTGGTGCTCGCATTTTAAGTCGCTATGGTGCTATTTTTGTTAGTTCTTTAATGTTATTATTATATGTTTTGTATAGTTATTTCTTATTTGGGCCTGATGTTGCAATTGTTGAATTAATTGCTGATGCAATTCAAATTGCTGTTGCAACAATAATGGGAATTACGTTAGCAATTGTTTTTGTTCAGATTAATGAGCATAGTACAAATAAAATTTGAGATGATGAACAATTTTGACATTATAAAAAGAGTAATTAGGGCATAATTACTCTTTTTATAATGTTCGTGCGGACAAACTAATAATTTTTAATGTTTCTTCAATTTTATCTTTTAAATAATTTAAGTAATAATAATTAATGATTGATTCTCGTAAAATTTTAAGTTTGTTGCCATAATTAGTTTGTAGTTGTTTTTCACAATACTCAAAAATTCATAAATTTTCTTGTCGCATGTTTAAATTAACTTTAAAATGTTGTCGATATAATTTGCGATATTCATTAAGGGCATTACTAATACGGTTATGAATAAATTCCGTACTATGATTAATAACACGCATAATTTGGTAAATTAACCCTTCATGTTTTTGCAGCTTAATTTGTTTTGTATTAAAAGTTTTTAAATTTTTTAATAATGTATACAACCAATCTTTTTTTGTATCAGAAATTTTTTCAACATTCGTAATTAAAGTTACTTCAGCGATTAACTGATTGTAATATTCTGTAAAGTTAGTACTCACAAGTATTCCCCATTCCGTGATATTAATAAACACTAATAATTTTATCTTTTTTTAAAAATAATTGTTTCAGAGTTTTATTTTTTAAATTGTATAATACATTATATCGTATTTATTTTAAAAATTCAATGTGACTATAATTATTTATTGTGAAAACCATATACATTTTAGACCACT
>NZ_MQTY02000109.1:579-3194 GCF_016082285.1 Spiroplasma sp. Moj | reverse complement strand
TTTTCATATAAATAGTATTTCTGACATAAATTAAAATAATTAATGACATTTTGATAAATATAATTTATTTCTTTTGTAAGTTTTTGTTGTAAATATCATTTTTTTATTTTTCGTTGTAATGAATATAATTCATTTTCAGTTGGAATGCTTGTTACCATATACTTTTTCATTTTAATCTCCATTCTAATTTAAAGACTAAATCAGTGGTCTAAAATGTATATGGTTTTCACATTAANGTTTTATAAATTATCTTGCATTAATTTTAAGAATAAGTTATAGTTAACATGTGATAAAAAAATAAAATGCTGATATATGTTAGTATTATGGACTAATGTTTCTACATCTTACCGTCATTAAGATACTATAGGGCATAATTTTTTTTGTTTTATTTTCGTAAATTTAACAAAAATAATTTGCATAACCTATTTCGCACATTAGCAATGATAGTTTATGTTTTTATTTTTTTATTTTGTAAAGGAGAATAACAATTGTGCAAATAGACAAATTAGAATTATATCTACCAGAGGATAAAATTCAAAATAAAATTAAGGATTATGCGGAAAAATTAAATAAATTATACGAAGGCAAAACATTATATTGTATTGGTTTACTAAATGGAGCATTATTTTTTATGAGTGATTTGTTAAAACAACTTAAAATTCAAATTGTGATTGATACAATGAGTATTTCAAGTTACATTGGAACTCAGTCAACAAATAAACTTACTATTCATAAGGATATTTCAAAAGATATTACTGGACAAGATGTTTTATTAATTGAAGATTTGATTGATACTGGTAAAACTTTATCGGCTGTCATTGAACAAATTCAAGCAAAAAAACCAAATAGTTTACAAGTAGTTTGTTTAGCAGATAAAATTGCTATGCATCCAAATTTTAATTATCCCTATGATGCACTATTTATTGTTCCAAATGAGTTTATTGTTGGTTATGGTTTTGATTATAATGACCAATTTCGACAATTACCAAATGTATACATATGGAGAGGTGAATAAATGAAAACAACAAATAAAATTATTATTTTAGATTTTGGGTCACAATACACTCAATTAATTGCTCGTCGGATCCGTGACTTAGAAGTATATTGTGAAGTATGACCATATAATACAGCATTAGAAAAAATTAAAATAACACCAATGAAAGGAATTATTTTATCAGGTGGGCCTGCTTCTGTTTATGCAGAAGATGCATTTTTAATTGATAAACAATTGTTTGAATTAAAAGTTCCTGTTTTAGGAATTTGTTATGGAATGCAATTAATAAGTCATTTACATGAAGGGACAGTGCAACGAGCAACAAAACAAGAATTTGGTTTTTCAGAATTAATTATTGATAATCAAGAAGATTTATTTGCGAACATCCCTGTTAAATCACAAGTGTGAATGAGTCATGCTGATCATATTGAAGGCATGCCAACAAATTTTATTCAAATTGCTCATAGTGAAAATTCAATTAGTGCAATTAAACATTCAGAAAAGAAAATTTATGGTTTACAATTTCATCCAGAAGTAACCCACACTTTAATTGGCCAACAATTATTAAGCAATTTTGTTTTTAACATTTGTGGTTGTGAGCCAAAATGAAAAATTACAGAGTTTATTTCAGCAGCAACAACTGAGATTAAGAATAAAGTTGGAACTGATAATGTTGTTTTAGCATTATCAGGTGGTGTTGATTCTAGTGTTTGTGCAGTTTTATTACATAAAGCAATTGGAAAACAATTAACATGTATTTTTGTTGACACCGGATTATTACGCCAAGATAGTGGATGAAATGATTTACAAAAATTTCAAGAAAAATTTAAATTAAATATTATTAAAATTAATGCGCAAGAAAGATTTTTAACTGCTTTAAAGGGAGTTACTAATCCAGAAGAAAAGCGAAAAATTATTGGGAATTTATTTATTGAAATTTTTAATGAAGAAGCAATAAAAATTCAAAATGTTAAATGATTAGGACAAGGAACAATTTATCCAGATGTGATTGAATCTGTCTCAGTGAAGGGACCATCTGACACAATTAAATCGCATCATAATGTTGGGGGATTACCAAAGGATTTACCATTTCAATTAATTGAACCATTACGTGAATTATTTAAAGATGAAGTTCGCCGAACTGGTGAAGAATTGGGCATTGATTCTAAATTTGTGTATAAGCATCCGTTTCCAGGACCAGGTTTAGCAGTCCGAATTATTGGTGAAATTACCGCAGAAAAAGTAGCTTTATTACAAGCAGCTGATCAAATTTTTATTGATGAATTATATCAGGCAAATTTATATGATCAAGTTGCACAAGCATTTGTTGTTTTATTACCTGTTCAGTCAGTTGGTGTAATGGGCGATGTACGAACATATGGATATACTGCTGTTGTGCGCAGTGTTAATACAAATGATTTTATGACAGCAAATTGAAGTCGGCTGCCATTTGAATTATTGGAAAAAGTATCAGCTCGAATTGTAAGTGAAGTTCATGGAATTAATCGAATTACTTATGATATTACATCAAAACCACCAGGAACAATTGAATGGGAATAAAAAAATATTAGTATGTGAGATACCATATACATTTTAGACCAGTTANNNTTTTAAAAATTTT
>NZ_MQTY02000109.1:0-572 GCF_016082285.1 Spiroplasma sp. Moj | reverse complement strand
CTTTTTAAAATTTTTAATATTTAAATAGCAGAAGTACTAAAAAAATCAATTTTGTTTAATATAAATAAAATGAAATAAATAAAAAAAAATATATATATAAAATAAAATAGTAAATTTAAATATTCATCATATTATTCTTCATATTGTTTGTTAATTTTTTAAATAATTTTTTTTTTTGCATTTTTTTTCTTTAAAATATTTTTTAATATATATTTATTTGTTTTCTTTTCATTTTTAAATTTCTATAAAAATTTTAAAATAGTTTACGAGAATCTAAAATATATATTTTATATAAAATATTATATTTATATTTGGATGTTGTTATTTTGAAATATTTTTTTACTTTTTATATAAAACTAAAAAAGTCCGACTTTTTTATAGTTTTTCATATGATAAAACTATTTCAAAAAATTTTGAAATCTAATCATACAAAATATTTAAAGATATTTTTAAAATTAAAAAGTCAGTGTCTATTTCAATATAAATTATACAATAATTGCTCAAATATAAAAAGAAATATATAATATTTATATAAATGTAAATATACAGACATTTATATGTTTAAAAATGTA
>NZ_MQTY02000108.1:0-3317 GCF_016082285.1 Spiroplasma sp. Moj | reverse complement strand
AAAGACATAATTAATTAAAATTATAATTTGCTATTAGTATCTTTTTAAAAATATTTACAATTATTTTAATAGGTTATGCAAGAAGTCTAATATTTTAATGAAAAATTGAATAAATGATTTCGAAAAATGAAAAAATGATGTAAAACGACAAAAAAAGAAGATTTGCCTAATTTTTCTGATTCTAATAAAAGAGTTTGAAAAAATGATAAAGAATTTCAAATTAGATATTTTATTGATTTTCTTATTAAAAATATAAAAATAATAGAAATTGATAATAAAGTTAGACATTTGCAGAGCGATTTTAATAGTTTAAAAAATCAATTAGAAAAATTAAAAAATGATGGATTAAATTTAAGTTGTTCTAATGCGGGTAGTTTTTTATCATAAAGCACTGGTTTGGTACCTGGGGTTGGAAATTTAACACCCGCTATCATCTCAATAATAGCTTCTAGTTGCGCAATTGCTAATGTATAAATAAATAAATGAAAAAAATAATAAATATTTTAGGCACAATCACTTTAATTGGACTAAGTACAACAAGTTTAGTTGCTTGTAATACACCACAAGAATATACGCCCGAAGAATTAGAAAAACTAAAAGAAGAAAACAAAATAAATACTGTTAACCAAGAAATTAAAGACAACTTAGAATGAATAGTACCGCAAGAAAAACCATTTAATAAAGTTGATAATAAATATTATTATGTAGTATGGCGTGGTGATAAAAATGATAATTGAAGAATTGTCAATTTTAAACATACTGAATTAAAAATAGGAAAAATATTTGATAAATATAATAATAAATATACATTAGAATTAAGACAAGAAACTGGATATCCATTTTATTTTACTTTATATGTTAGATATTCATCTTCTTGAGCTCCAGCAGATTGAGAATCATATAATAATGGTACATATTTTAAATCAGTTTATAGTTGAGATTTATTAGATAAACCAGAACCTGATTTAGTTATTGATAATGGTGGTAATGTAAAAGTCAATGGAGAATAGAAAAAGAGATTTACATCTCTTTTTATTTTATCTTGGTTTAATTGTAATTCTAACTGGGTTATCACTTTTATTTCTAATTCCTAAATAATTAGGATTGAATATATCTATTGTTATATCTTTATCATTACTTAAGTAATAAGTTCAATTTGCTGATAAATTAGCAAATATTACTTTTAAAAATCTAATTTTTAATTTGACATCATTAGTATAATATGCTTGTAAATATGTTTCTTTAATTTTATCATTAACTTTATTAGACAGTAATGTTATTTGTAATAAAAATTTAATATATTCGATAATTCCACCTTTTTCAGGTTTATATTTATTTGCATATTTTCCACTAGGTAAACCGTTAGCAATACCAGTAGCGAATGTTTGGACATCATTTACTTTTATATTATCAGTGTATAAAGTTATTGTATTTTCAAAATTAACCTTATCAGTTTGTGAACGACCACTTTCTTATAAAGTAATATTGTATAATGAACCATAACTATATGTACAAAATTCATTATAACCACCACCATTTAAATTAACATTTCTATTAGAAATAAAATTTTCTATTTTACATGGGCCACATTCAACTTGCAAATTACCTAGATTACTTATTTCAATAGTTTTATAAACACTAATAAATTTATCTATACTTTGAATTGTTGGGTCAATTTGTTTCAAATCAATTTCTATTTCATAATAACCCTCATTAAATTCATTAGAAAACAAATTAATGGGTTCAAAATTTGAATATGCTTTTTTACATTGTGCTGGTGCTGTAATTTTAGTTTTTAATGGTTGAACTGTATTGGCACCTCATATATCTTTCATATAAGGTTTGTAATTATATGGTACTGGTGGTAAAACATATTCAGGATAATTAAATGTTGGTATTTCATAATCATGTGGTAATAAGAAAATAGTTTTGTAATTAGTTGTCATGTCGCGTAAATAATTATTTAATGTACTTTTTGTTTTACCACGAAAACTTCATACTGATAAGCGTAAATAATCTTCTTCATTATTTGTATATGGATTATCAGCATAAAAGATAATCTCAAAATTGCCTTTATATAATGCTTGGATTGAAAACATATCANTAATATAACTACAATTTGTCCCATNTGGTGTTTGTAAGAATTCTAAATCATTATCTAATTCACTATCACTAACTGGTNTTTGNGNATCAACTGNTTTGGTTTGTTCATTAATTAAATAAACTCGATTAGTTTTTTCATTTAATTGTTTTAAATTATAAGTTGAATAAACTAATTCTTCGGTTGGTTTACCATCATTAGTTAAAACAGTCCCTTTAAATTTATCAGTTAATAAAGTAGTAAACCCTAAACTAGTAGCATTTGCTCCAATCATAGCACCAACTTTATCATTTCCTTGTTCTCTAAATATTTCAAATGGTAAATAACCTTTACCNGCAGANTTATCANCTCAAAAGGCATCGTTATAAAAANTATAAACATTAGCACTCATAAAACCATTAANTCATGNAAAATTAGGTCATTTATCATCTTGGGTAATTGTTAAATTCCCAATTCAGTCCCAANNAATACCAAACGAAACAAAGTTTAAAAACTTTCCAATAGCAGGTATCGTAAAAGGATTAAAGACTAATTTTTGCGTATAGTTTAAAGNTAATACGGTAATTTGGCGATTAATAAAATTATTCATATTTAAAATATCTCAAACATTACANGNACCCATTTTATTATANTCTGATTAATATATAGACTTATTAAATATAAACACACTTATTATACACTTGTAGCTGTAAGTTAATCTTAAATATTTTGTGTGTTATTAGGGCTAAAGTCCTTAAATTTTATTTTTAAATTTATTTATTGGACTCTGCTTTATTCTATTTTTAATAAAATAAAGATTAATTATGTGTAAATCACACAAATATTTTCAAATATACAATAACAAAATCTCTTTAAAAACTCTTGTTAAAAATTTGTCTATCTGTGCCACTATTCAATTGAGAGAGTTTTACCAAAGAATTATCAATAAATCAATAACTGAAGGAAACGATCAAATATAATTTAATCATTAAGATCGGAGTTTCTAATATTTATAAACTGTATGCCAATAGGCCTCAGATTATATTTTCGATCTATGGTTGTCGACATATTAGTATCAATATCACATATAACAAATATAGTATTTTATTTTATAAATGAGTATACAAATAATCAGTATTTATTTGAAATATCTAAATATAATATTTGCAACAAGCGAAATTCTCTCGTTTCCCTTATTATTTTTGTTTTAATCGTCTATAGACATTCTGTAAGCTAG
>NZ_MQTY02000107.1:0-3346 GCF_016082285.1 Spiroplasma sp. Moj | reverse complement strand
TTTAAGAAATTTTAAGAAACTTAATTAATTAAGAAATATTCTTGTATTATGAAAAAATAAGAGTTAAATTTATAGAGAAGAAAAGGAGAATAATGCTAATGGAATATGTTAAAGTAAAATTAGATAAAAAAGCAAAATTAGAGCAATATTTAGAAAAATATCAAGTTGATGGGATTTTATTTCATTCAACCGTTAACCGTTTTTGATTATCTGAATTTGCTTCTTCCGAAGGTTATTTGTTATTCACAAAAACTGAATCAATCTTGTATTTAGATGGACGATATATTACTGCTGGTAAGAAGGAAGCAAAAAATGTTACAAATGTTATTGAAATGACAACCAATCATCCTGATGGCTTTTTTGGAATGTTGCAAAGTGATTTGGTTAAAAACAAGGTCAAAACTTTAGCTTTTGAAAGTTATTACTTAACATATTTGACTTATCAAAATTTAACAACAAATTTATCATCCGTTACTTTAAAACCAGTTGATTTCTCAGAATTACGAGCAATTAAAACAAATTCTGAGATTGAAGCTTTAAAGCAAGCATGTGCAATTGGTGATATTGCAATTAATAATGTTATTAACAAAATTAAAGTTGGAATGACAGAACGCAAAGTTGAACAAATTATTATTAATAGTTTTGTTGAAGCTGGTGCTGATAAACCTAGTTTTGATACAATTGTTGCTTCTGGATGACGAGGAGCATTGCCACATGGACGTGCAACTGATAAAAAAATTGCGAATAATGAATTAATTACAATTGATTTTGGTTGTATTTATAATGGTTATTGTTCTGATACAACACGAACAATTGGGTTAGGAACACCATCATCTAAAATGTTAGAAATTTATGATGTTGTTTATGAAGCACAAAGTTTAGGAATTCATGCAATTAAACCGGGCGTTACAACAGCAATGATTGATAAAATTTGTCGTGATTATATCATAAGTAAAGGTTATGGCGAATATTTTACACATTCAACAGGGCATGGGGTTGGGATTGAAATCCATGAATTTCCTCGCGTATCACCATTTTGCGATGTCTTATTAGAACCAGGAATGGTTATTACTGTTGAGCCAGGAATTTATATTCCTGATTTAGGTGGTGTTCGCATTGAAGATGATATTTTAGTCACCGAAAATGGATTTCATCTTTTAACAAAAGCAAAACGTGAATTAATTTTAATTTAAGTTAATGAAAACAAAATTAACAAAAACACAAATTTTTATTCTTATCTTTTTTATTTTCATGCTTTTGTTTCTATTCTTATCATTGTTACTAATTATTATTGCCGGTAAAGAAATTTATTATATTCTTTCGAATAATCATCAATTAGGATTAGTTGATACTAGTGGTTTTGGTGTTGAGAAAGGCGTTCAAAATTTTTCATATGTGTTTTTTATCATACAATATAGTTTTAATTTTATTTTTACAATGCAAATTAAAAATGCTGCTGGCGAAGTTTTTGCCGCAAATGTTATTCTTTTATATCAAATTGGTTATTTTTTCTTAGTAGTAATGATTCCGGTTTGTGTTTTAGGTTTTTTTATTAGTATTTTAGTGTTTTTATTAAAACAAAAAATACCAACATTAAAATCAGAAAGTTCATCAGGTAATAATGATGGTCAACTCTTAGATGATTTAAAAACAAATATGAATCAAATTCAAGAATATTTAATTAAATTGCATAAAGATGTTAAGACATTAAAAAAAATTACTGGAATAATTACGCCAAAACCAGTTGCTTCAACTTTGACTCAAATGAACGATAATCCAGTTGATTATCAAAGCCAAGATTTAGACCTTATTCAAGCAAAGCAAACATCACGGCATCAAAATTCAAACATTATTAATCAAGATGAATTAGAACAAATAACTAGTGGTATTGAACGCCCAAAGAGTTTAGTTAATCCGACAGAGTATATTATGCCAAAACTTGATGAAAATTTTGTTAATAATTTTCCAACGCAACAATTTTTGTCAACAGAAATGTTATCTGAATCAAAAAATGAAAAGAAACTTTCATTAAGTGCAATTTTTGATCGAAAAAAAATTCAAACTGAATTAGAACAAGATAAAATTGAAGATGAAGAACAAAATAATGAAGAAATTAATACTTTTTCGCTAAAATTTGATTACCCAACAATAATAGAAAATCAAACATTTCGTGAGAAGGTTGGTTTTAATCTAAATAATTATGATTATACCGATAATGAACAAAATAATTCCCTTGAAATAAAATCTATTTATCAAGTTGGTGATCGAATTATAGATAATAGAATTGAATATGAAATTATATTAGTTGTTCCTCATCAGCAAAATAATACTATAATTTATGAATTAACTTTAAAATCAACAGTAGATGGAACAATTAAATCTCTTATGAGAAAATAATTTTTATTAGGGAGTGTGCCTATTAAATAGGACAAAATTTTATTTATTTAATGATACCCTAGTTGTATTATAAAATTCAATATATTTTTTAATAATAATTATGTTTTTTATTTTATTTTGCGTATTATAATTGTTATAGAAGGTTTCACACTTTAATCTAGCATGCAAACTTTCTTGCACAGCATTATCAGCTGGAGTAGTTATTGCTGAGTAACTTATTTTAAATTTATATTTTCTACAGAATTCAATGTATTCTGTAGCAGTATAAATTGAGTCTTGATCTGAATGAATTATTAATTTCTTCAGATCTTTTTTATTTGAAACTGTTGCTATTGCTTTTAATAAAGTTTTTATTAATACTGAAGTTGTCATTGAATCTAAGATTGTATAAGCAATTATTTTTCTTGTTGCTAAATCAATGAATGAAATTAAATTGGATTTTTCAGTATGATTATTTTTAATGACAGTTACATCAGTCCTTAATACTTGATTTGGTTTCAATTGGTTAAATTTACGTTTTAGTAAATTCTTTTTGTTTGTTTGACTTAATGATTTTTTAATATGATGGGAACGATTTTTTCAGTAGAAAGGGATAATTCTATGTTCCTTAAAGATTCGTTGAAGACGTTTTTTATTAATAACGAGATTGAATTTCTTAAATAGATAAATTTTTCATCTTCTTATTCCATAGAAATTAAGAAATTTGTTATTGAGTTTTTCATTTTGAATAAGGGTAATAATTCCTTTATCGGCTTTTATTAATGAAGTTTTTGATTGTAAATAACGATAATAATTTGACCGTGTCCTCACATAAATAGAGTAATTGAAAAGTATTTTGTATGTTCATTANTAATTTTTATTATTTTCTTNATTAGACTTCTTGCATAACCTAGTTATTTTAAAATTCCTATAAAATATATTTAAAATAGAAATTATAGGAATCTAAAAT
>NZ_MQTY02000106.1:2151-3424 GCF_016082285.1 Spiroplasma sp. Moj | reverse complement strand
CAAATTTCATAATTTTAGATTCCTATAATTTCTATTTTAAATATATTTTATAGGAATTTTAAAATAACTAGGTTATGCAAGAAGTCTAATGTAATAATTGAAATATATAACTTTGCAAATTGTAAAACTTAACTTCAAAAAAATGTTCTTTCTTTGAAATTACTAAAAGATAAAGACATTAATTCTAATTAAAAAAAGTTTTACAATACTAATTGCAAAACAATTTTAATTTTTGCTAACAGAAATTAACGAACTAAAAATATTGGGTGGTCCTTTAGGNAATCGTCGTTTATGTTCAGAACTTTGATGTAATTGTTTAATTCGTTGTGCAATAGCTGCTGGAACCGATTTTCCTTGTAAATAATAATCTAATTGTTNATAGGTAAATCCTAATTCTTTTTCGTCAGTTTGATTAGTCCATAATCCCGCTGTTGGTGGACGTGAAATAATTTGTGATGGCAAACCTAATAGTTGTGCTGCTTGCTGAACTTCAGATTTTAGTAAATGAATAATAGGAACTAAATCAGCAGCACCATCACCATATTTAGTAAAATATCCAACATGTCATTCATCAGCATTATCTGTACCCAAAACCATATAATTATGGCTTTGTGCTAAAGCATATAGGGTCGTNATTCGTAACCGTGGTTTAATATTAGCGAATGCTAATTGATGTGGTGGTAAAGCTAATGTTGCAATTAAATTATCATATGTTGCTGTTAAATCAACAAGATGATAATTTAATTGATGATTATTAATTAATAATTGTGCACATTCTTGATCAAAATAATCAGAATGACAGGGCATGATAACTGCTAAATGATGATTAGGAAAAGCTTGTTTTGCTAATAAACTAACAACAGCTGAATCAATTCCGCCAGATAAACCAACAATAACCCCCNCGCATTTGGATTTTGTTACTTCTGCTTTAATTCATTTTACTAAATAACTCAAATATTGTTTTAATTCTTTCATCATTATCCATCCCATTCTAATTCGTAATCAAAAATGCGAACAATATCTCCTGCTTTTGCTCCTTTTGCTCGTAATATTTCAAAAACTTTTAAATATTGTAATTTTTTATTAAATAATAATAGATTATCATAAGTTGTAATTGGTGTTTTATGATAAGNTTGATAAACTGCTGCCCCCGCTACTTTTCAAACACCATTGCCAAGATTAACAACTTCCACCTCTTGTTCAATTGGTGTGGTATACTTATATACTTTATAATCTTCTTCCGTTGATGTTATTTCATCTAATTGCCATAATG
>NZ_MQTY02000106.1:1270-2141 GCF_016082285.1 Spiroplasma sp. Moj | reverse complement strand
CTTNATTTTTATCAAAGCTGCTCCAATTTGATTTATTAANAATGATAAATTTTGATTCATTAAACCACTAACTTCAATAATTTCTGCAGTTGGAATTTGCGTNTTAAATTTAATTAAATTTTTTGCTGCAATCTCAAGATCCATTTTATTTGCTACAATAATTTCTGGTCGTAATTCTAATTTATAATTATATTTTTTTAATTCTGTTTTAACATTTAAATAATTTTGGTAAACATCTTCTGTTCCATAATTCCCTGACATATCTAAGACATGGACAATTAATTTACAACGTTCAATATGGCGTAAAAAATCATGTCCTAGTCCCTTACCTGCTGCTGCGCCAGCAATTAACCCTGGTAAATCTGCAACAACAAAACTATGATGTTTTTGATCTTGAACCACTCNTAATTGCGGGGTTAAGGTAGTAAATGGATAATCAGCTATCTGTGGTTTAGNTTTTGAAATTTTTGCTAATAAAGTTGATTTACCAGCATTCGGTAAACCAACTAGACCAACATCAGCTAAAACTTTTAATTCACAACGAATCTCTAATGTCTNCCCTAAATCACCAGCTTCAAAGATAGTCGGTGCTTTATTTTTAGAATTTGCAAAGCGAGCATTACCACGGCCACCCTGGCCACCTTTTGNTAAGACAANTTCTTGCTTATGAGTAGTAATATCACCAATAATTTCATTTGTTTGATTATTATAAATTAATGTACCTAACGGAACTTTAATATACTTATTAATAGCATTTTTACCATGCATATTTTTAATGCCTCCATTTTGACCATCGGCTGCTTTAATTTCTCTCTGATATTTTAAATCAAGTAATGTATTCATCCCTTCATCGCCAACAAAAATAATGCTA
>NZ_MQTY02000106.1:0-1261 GCF_016082285.1 Spiroplasma sp. Moj | reverse complement strand
CCACCATCGCCACCCGAAGGACCACNTTTTGGCACATATAATTCACGATGAAAAGCAACGGCACCATCACCGCCTTTTCCTGCAAATAATTTAATTGTTGCAACATCAATAAATTTCATTACGTATCCTTTTCTCNTTATATACTTCTAATTGTTTTAAAACTACTTTGTCAATTAAAAGTAACCCTTTTTANTTTTTTGCTTCAATAACTTATNNNTAAAATTAGAAGATACTTTTAGTATATTAAAATATTTTTTGCACTAATTCTCCTTATATTAAAAAATTTATTAATTAAGTTATATAAATTTATCTTGCTAAGTAAAGAAACCTACTTTAAATTTTTTCTTTAATTCTTAAATCGTTTTTATATTTGNACATATTATATTATAACAAAATTTAAATATTTTAGGAGTTATTTAATCTTTAAAAAAGNAAAAAAACAATTAAAATTGTTTTTTAGAAAATGTTATTAAATAGACTTCTTGCATAACCTAGTTATTTTAAAATTCCTATANANNANNTTTAAAATAACTAGGTTATGCAAGAAGTCTAATAATTTTTTGGTTAGATAAACCATTATATTTAAAATTTGTTGATAAGTTTATTAAATTTTGTACCATATTAAAACTCTTTCGTAATTTTAAATATTTTGTCTCCTAAAAACTTACATTACAATGCTAATTATTACTAAAATAATATAAATATAACACTAAGATTTATTATTTAAATCAGTTTTTGTTACTACTGACAATACTGTTTTAATATGTTCAACTGGTTTAACTTTCCGTCATTCTTGGATAATCTTAAAATCATTATCCAGCAAAAAAGTGCTTCGTTCAATGCCAAGATAAACATTATTAAACATTTTCTTTTCTTTCAAGACATCAAACATTTCACATAATTTAGAATCAATATCACATAACATGGGAAAACTAACATTATTATCATTTTGAAACTTAGTTTGTTTTTTTTAAATTATCACGACTAATACCAATAACATTATAACCATCAGTTAAAAATTTTTGATAATAACGATTATAAGCAACTGTTTCTAAAGTACAGCCTGGTGTTGCTGCTTTCGGAAAAAAATAAAAAATATAGCCCTTTTCTTTTTGAAAATCAGTAATAAGATGTTCTTCTCCATCTGTAAACAAAAACTTTTCTTGTTTTAAATCCATTTTTAAATAACCTCCCCTAAAAATAATAATAGACTTCTTGCATAACCTATTAAAATAATTGTAAATATTTTTAAAAAGATACT
>NZ_MQTY02000105.1:0-3426 GCF_016082285.1 Spiroplasma sp. Moj | reverse complement strand
ATTAGTATCTTTTTAAAAATATTTACAATTATTTTAATAGGTTATGCAAGAAGTCTAATGTTTAATTCTAATAAAAATAATTTTTATTTTAAATTTAATTACAAAAAATAATTTTTATTTATTTTAAAAATAAAAAACAAAAAAATTATTATAATTTTAACAATTTTAAACATTTTAATATTTGTCATTGATAATTAAGATAAAATACGATACAATAGTCATAGTTGTATTTTGCATATAATCAAATATTAATTATAGTAAGATGCACTAAAAATAAACAATTTTTGGAAATTAAATATGAAAATAGAGGTGGAAAATAAATGATCGGCGTAATTTCAACAGCATATTTCACGATGAAAGATAAGCATAGTATTAAAACAGTAAAAAAATATTGGTGAAAGAACTGTGTAATTCAACATGTTAAATACCATGGAAAAACTTTCATTATAGCAACAGTAGGATATGGTAAAGCAAATGCTGCAATGGCAATTACTTACTTATTAGAAAAATATCCTGGTTTACAAACAATTTTAAATGTAGACTTAGCATTGTCAACAAACGATAAGTATGACACAGGAGACACAACAATCTCAACAAAATTTATTTATCGTGATGCTGACTTAACAGTTTTTAAAGATATTAAATATGGACAAATTGTTAATGAACCTGAATCATTCCAATTCGATGGTGAATTCGTTAAAGTTGTTAAAGACTTTAAATTAGGGTTAACAGAAGGAGTTACTGGAACAGCAGATATGCTGATTTATAACTCAAAACAATTTAAGGAAATGGTTGATAAATATGGACATACTATTGATGTAATTGATACTGAAGCAGGGGCAATTGCACAAGTTGCTAAAAAATCAAGTATTAATTATATTGCTTTAAAAATTATTTATAATAATGCATTATCACCATGAGATAATGATCCAATTCATAAATTCAAAATGTATGAAACAGTTAATACATTAAAATATTTATTAAGAAGATTATTTAACTTATTAAGTTCAAATTATATTATTGATTTATCACAATCTTCACAAGATGATTTAGATTCAATTAATGAATTATTTGAAATTAAACATGACCAATGAATTAAATTATTTAAACCAAATACACATAAAGTATTATCAGGGTTTGGGCCTTCATTAATGTTAGTTGATAAACAAGAAAAAACTCCTGTTGCATTAGATATTATTCAAGTAATGCGTTCAAAAACAAAAGAAGCAGAAGGACCAAGTAAAGTAATTTTAGGGGAAGATGAATGAAAAAATGCTCCTAAAAAATGATTACGTAAATTATTATTTTTAGAACAAGTTCGTGTCAATGATGATGAATTATTATGAAATAAATCAGCAAAATATGATTTAAATAATGAAAAATTATATAAAATTGAAACAGTTGCAAATGAAATTGCAGCAGCAATTGCTGAAAAATGTCAAGATAAATCATCATATACATATAATGGTGCAACAGTACAACAAAAATACTTATTAGTAAATTGTGACGCAAAAGTTTCGTTTTACATTACCCAAAATCAATCACATGAATTTGTGGAAGATAAAAACTTTGGAACACAATTAGTAAATAATGAATTTGTTAAATACTTAAATGAAGCATTGAAAGATGTTGACTCACCATATCAACAAATTGTTGTTTATATGACAATTCCAGCATTAGATTATCGAAAAATTCCAGTGTTTATTCCTTCAAACAAAGGAGCAAACAGAGGTGTTAAATTTGGAACTTTAAACCAAAAGTTACAACGAGATTATACTGTAGTTGATATTACAAGAAATGATTATGATCCAATCAAAGTTGGTTCATTCAAAGTTACAATTCGTTTAAAAAGTGAATAATTAATTAATTTTATTAAAAAACAACCTTTTGGTTGTTTTTTATTTTTTAAATAATGTTATACTTATTAGTAATAATTAAGGTTAAGAAAGGGCATGGAATAACGAAAAATGGTTAACGAAGAAAAAAGCTTAACAGCAGAAGGAGATAGTAACAACACTGGAGTTAACCCTGATAGTATTATAAACAAACCATCAGATTTTTATCCGAAAGAAAAAACAACGGAAAGAAAAACCCGTAGTCGTGAACGGATTTCACGAAAAGAATTTAATTTACGTTTTAAAGCTTATTTTAAATCATGTTTATTCCGTGATTATGCTTATATTATTTTTGCTGCTTTTTTAGGAATGGCTAGTTATGATTACTTTATTGCAGCAACAACAAGTAATGAGATTATTCCAAGTGGAATTGGAGGGATTGCCCGTGAAATTGCGGTTGGGATTTGACCAAACCAAGATCAGTTACAAATGCAAACAAGTATGTACTGAGTTTTTTATTTTGTGTTTAATATCCCATTATTTATTTTTGGCGTCATTAAAGTTGGACTTCGTTTTTCTCTTCGTACAATTGTTTATATTGGTTTGCAAAATGGTTTTCACTTTGCATTTGCTTATATCCCGGTTATTAATCCGCAAGAATTATTTTTTATTGTTAATTATAATAGTTTAAATATTTTTAGTAATTATGGTGGAATGTACCAGATTTGATTATTTGTTTTTGCAGCGGTAGCAGGAATTTTAAATGGAATTGCTTATGGCTTAGTTTATAAAGGGGGAGCATCAACAGCTGGAACTGATTTTGTTTTTGCTTATTATTCAGCTAAAAAGAAAATTTCAATTGCTAATTATAATCGAATTGTTAATTATATTATTATTGTTGTAATGTTAGCAATTCACACAACAATATTAAGTCGTAGTGAATTAACAAGTATTTATTTTGGAAAAGACTGAGCAGCACATATTGATCAAATTCAATGCCTTGGTTTTAAAATTGATGATGGTGGTTTATATGGTAGTGATTTCACTAGTCATAAAATTAAATACTTCTTTGGTCCTGCCTTATTTGCTTCATATTTATTTGTCGTAGTACAAGCAATTACAATTGATATTATCTTCCCGAAATTTAAATATCGTAGTTTAATGGTTATTACTTCAAAAGCAGATGCTATTGTCTCAGGGTTACAATATGTTCATTATCCTAATGATATTATTCGTTTACCAGCACGTGATCATTATGAAGGCAATGATCTTAATAATGAAGTGATTATTGTTTCCACCTCAGTTTTAGAATATAAGAAAATTAAAGCTGCGATTATTGTTTCTGATCCAGAAGCTAAAATTTTAGCTCATAAACTAGACAAACTTATTGCTAATTATAAAGTAGATAAATATTAGACTTCTTGCATAACCTAGTTATTTTAAAATTCCTATAAAATATATTTAAAATAGAAATTATAGGAATTTTAAAATAACTAGGTTATGCAAGAAGTCTATTAATGATTATTATAATTTTTATATTGTATTTAATGACCGTGGTTTAAATATTGGTGGTGGTGATATTAATTATGTA
>NZ_MQTY02000104.1:0-3434 GCF_016082285.1 Spiroplasma sp. Moj | reverse complement strand
ATGGGTTTACAAATNAAAAAAACAACCCTTTAATAAGAGTTNTTTTAGCGCGTTTCGTTTTACAGTTTACANNATTAATAAAATCAAATTTATCAAATTTCATAATTTTAGATTCCTATAATTTCTATTTTAAATATATTTTATAGGAATTTTAAAATAACTAGGTTATGCAAGAAGTCTAATATATTACCTGCTATTTCTTCACTTAAACCTTGTTCTATTTAATTGTTTTTTTGTAAGTGCCATTTTATAAACCTTTCTTTTTTTATTCTTGTTCGAATAACAAGTCAGCATAAGTCTTTTTAAGGCGGAAAGCATAAACCGTAAATTACTTTTTTGTTAAAAGGACAAACCATTAATTTTATTATATACTAATAGTTTACTAATACAATACTTTTTATTAAAATATATTACTAAATTAATATTTAATTGCTAATTTAGCCCTTAAAACTCGTAATAAGGGGNTATTTAANANNATAAANTTATTNANATAATTCATAATTTTGCTTGNNTATATATATACTGAANGTAGANCTTGATAAAAAGTTTCAAGANTAANAAAAGGAGAAANACANNNATGAAAAANTTACTNAGTTTATTAAGTNTATTAACTATTAGTGGTACCGCTATTCCAACAACAACTGCCGCTAGTCCTTATCAAAAAGAAGAAACTATCAAAAATATTGATATCAATTATCAACAAACAAGTAATTTAGAAAAATTAAATAGAAGTAAAAGAAATACAAACTTTTTAAAAACAGAAGCTGTAAATGTTGATTGAAATGTAAGAGATTATTTTAAAGATTTATGTAATAAAGTTTTAAAATCATTATTACGTGCCAATATTATATTATCTATTTCAGATTCAAATAGTAATGTTTCGGTTGTTTGTGATACAAATTACTATGTTATAAATTCAGACAGTAGTTATAACTATTTTGTTGTTCCTTTTAATATTGAAAATAGAGGAATAATAGATTTAATTTTTAGATCAAGTGATTTTTATTTACAAGGTTTTACATGAAATACAACTTTTTATCATTTTTCTGATTCTACAATAAATAGTATTCCTGATCAAACTTTTCATAATTTAGGTTTTGATTCAAATTATAACACTATTGTTAGAGGAAATTCATCAATTAGTTGAACTGGAATAACTCAAGCTTTTAATGACTTATTTAATTATGGATCAGATGCTAGATATAGAAATAATACTAATATAATTCAAGCAGCATTTGCTCGTGTTATTTTGGCAACAGCAGAAAGTATGCGTTTTAGAGAGGTAAGAAGACTTATTCAAGATAATACAAATAATTACTGAGAAACAAGTTTCCATAATATTATAACAAATTGAGATTCTACAACTCAAAATGCTATAAATTATTTAACAGAAAATGGAAATTTAAATAATTTTGTAAGTAGAAATTTAATTTTAATATTTTCATATCCTATGCTTAGACATTTACATCAATGTAATAATAGAAATACAAGAAGTACTGGAAAAAACAACTTAATGTGTTTTAATAAGATTGATAGCACATCATCAGATTCAGAATGTACTGTTGGAAGATATATTGTTAATCATATTACTTGAAAAAATTTAATTCCAGGATACGGATTATTTCATGTTTTTACTTGCTAATAAATTTATAAATAAAATAAATATTAAAAATGAAAATAAGTTTAATTATTTTCATTTTTAATTAAACAAAAAACAATAAATAAAAGGAAAATTATATATGAAAAAAATATTAAGTATTTTATCCACAATCACTTTAATTGTAACAAGTACAACAAGTTTAGTTGCTTGTAATACATCACAAGAATATACAAAAGAAGAACTTAAAGAACTAAAAGAAAAGAATAAAATAAATACTACTAACCAAGAAATAAGAAATACCTTAGAATGAATAGCACCACAAGAAAAACCATTTAATAAGGTTGATAGTAAATATTATTATGTAGTATGGCGTGGTGATAAAAATAATGATTGAAGAATTATTAAATTTAAAAATTATGATTTATCACACAACAAAATTTTAGACAAACATAATGAATGTGTCCTTGTATTAGAATTTTTATCATCACATAATACAGATTTATTTATTCAAGAAAATAAATATCCAAATCGCCGTTGATATTGAAAAAATGATAATGGTACATATATAAAATCAGTTTATCGTTGAAATTTAAATACAACAGAGACAAATTTAATAGTTGATGATAAAGGTAATGTAAAAGTTAAAGGCGAATAAAAAAGAGATAATAAATCTCTTTTTATTTTATCTTGGTTTAATTGTAATTTTAACTGGGTTAGTACTTTTATTTCTAATACCTAATACACCCAAAGCATTTAAGTCTATGGTTATATCTTTATCATTACCTACATAACCTTCATCAGAAAAACCAAATAATATTCCTAATTGTGCGAATAATACTTTTGAAAATCTAATTTTTAATTTTAAATCATTTGTATAATATGCTTGTAAATATGTTTTTTTAATTTTATCATTAATATTATCAGATAATTTTGTTATTTGTAATAAAAATTTAATACGACTATTACTATGTTTTTCAGTTATATAAATATTTTGATAGTTTTCGCTAGGTAAACCAGTAGTATAAGCAGTAGTGAATGTTTGAATATCATTATTTATATTATCTGTATATAAAGTTATTGTATTTTCAAAATTAACATTATCAGTTTGTGGTAAACCATTATTATATATTTTTGCATTATTTAATGTTCCTAAACTAATAGTACAAGACTTTACTCCACCTGATAAATTAACATCTCTATCATAAATAAATCTTTCTATATCAGGTTTAAAACATCTAACTTGTAAATTATTAAGATTACTTATTTCTATTGTTTTATAAGCATCTTGGAATTTACTAATACTTTGAATTGTTGGGTCAATTTGTTTTAAATCAATTTCAGTTTCACAATAACCTTCATTAAATTCATCAGAAAATAAATTAATATAATTTAAAGTCATTTCTTTTTTACATTGTGCTGGTGCTGTAATTTTAGTTATTAATGCTTGTCCTGTTTTACCATCTCAAATATCTTTGGTATAAGGTTCATAGTTATATGGTACTGGTGGTAAAACATATTGTGGGTAATTAAATGTTGGTATTTCATAATCATGTGGTAATAAGAAACTAGTTTTATAATTAGTTGTCATATAGCGTAAATAATTATTTAGTGTACTTTTTGTTTTACCTCTGAAACTTCATACTGATAATCGTAAATAATCTTCTTCATTATTGGTATAAACTACAATTTGTCCCATCNGGTGTTTGTAAAAATTNGCAATCATTATCTTTNTCANTATCACTAACTGGTGTTTGNGNATCAACTGNTTTGGTTTNTTCATTAGACTTCTTGCATAACCTATTAAAATAATTGTAAATATTTTTAAAAAGATACT
>NZ_MQTY02000103.1:0-3473 GCF_016082285.1 Spiroplasma sp. Moj | reverse complement strand
AAAAATCCAGCTAAAGTTAAATTATAAAATTCATAAATTCCAGTTCCATATTCTTGGCGATATTTTTTCATCATTTTTGCAACAGCAATTTTGTAAGTTTTTGAATAATGGTTATTAATTTTAATTGGTCTCGTTGGTTTTTTAGCTAAAACCAGAAAATTTAATTTTTCTTTAAGACAAAGTTGAATCTTTTTAGCTCAATTATAAAAAGTTTGTTTTGACTTATATAAAATAATTTAATTAAGCTATTTAGTTAATTTTCATATAAATAGTATTTCTGACATAAATTAAAATAATTAATGACATTTTGATAAATATAATTTATTTCTTTTGTAAGTTTTTGTTGTAAATATCATTTTTTTATTTTTCGTTGTAATGAATATAATTCATTTTCAGTTGGAATGCTTGTTACCATATACTTTTTCATTTTAATCTCCATTCTAATTTAAAGACTAAATCAGTGGTCTAAAATGTATATGGTTTTCACAGATGCAAGAAGTCTATTATCTTTTTTTCCTTTTTTTGATATAATTATTTTACAAAAAACCGAAATTAATAATTTACCATAAATGAGAGGCAATAGGAGAAAAGGGAATGTGAATAAAATACGCAGTTGGTTGAGGAGAGTTCTTTGATAATGAGATTAAAAAACCGTATTTTAAACAATTGTTAAAGAACATTGATAGTGAATATCAAAATAAACTTTGTTACCCTGCAAAAATAGATATTTTTCGTTTGTTTACATTAACTGAGCCTAATGATATTAAAGTTGTTATTATTGGACAAGATCCATATCATGGTCCAGGCCAAGCAAATGGTTTAGCTTTTAGTGTTAATGATGGTATTAGAACTCCGCCAAGTTTAGTCAATATTTTTCATGAATTAAAAAAAGACTTAGGTGTTGATCATTATGCTAGTGGTAATTTAGACCATTGAGCTAAAAAAGGTGTTTTTCTATATAATACAATTGGAAGTGTTGTTGCCAAAACGCCTTTAAGTCATAAGGATATTGGTTGAACTAATTTTAGTCAAAATTTGATTATTTATTTAAATGAGATTCGTAATGATATTGTATATGTTTTATGAGGCAATTATGCAAAACAGTATGGTGAATATATTTTGAATAAAAGTAATATTATTAAGGGAGCGCACCCATCACCTTTTAGTTACAATTTATTTAAGGATCAACAATTTTTTGTAAAAATTAACGATTTACTTTTAAAAAATAAAAAAAACATAATTGATTGAAAAATGTAATGTATAATTGATATATGTAAAATATTGACAGGACAAGAAGATTTATTTTATTAATATAGATTGTGGGGATATTATGGGTCTACTAACATCATTTAGTGATATATCAAAAATCTTATATAGTAATAAAATGGCATATATTGCTAGTGGTGTTATTGGTGCTCTTTTTATTATTTATTGTATTTATAATGGTTTATATTATTTAATTAATCCTAAACGTTATCATGGTATTCGTTTTACAACGAAAAATATTGCGTATATTACAATGTTATCAGCAGTTTCAGCAACAGTTACTATTATTATTTCAATAACAGTACCAATTACGGTTTTTCCTCCTGTGCGGATTGCTTTTGAAGGTTTAATGGTTAAAATTAGTGGATTTATTTTTGGACCAATCGTTGGACTTTTATCGGGGGTTGTTACTGATTTAATTGTTATGTTATTTGTTCCTTCTTATCTTCATGTTGCTTATATTATTGTAATTGCTTCATATGGATTTTTATCAGGTTGTGTATCTTCAATTAATCGTGCCGTTGGTAAGCATAAATGAGTTTTATTTATGTTAACAAATATTTTTATTTTAATTTTTGGAACTTTTGCTGGAGTAATGACATGATATTCACCATTTGAAACCATTACATTATTTGCTGGATTGGAAGTTAGCAAAATTGTTTTAAGTTATATTATTGGTTTTGGCACAGGGGGAACTATTATCATTATATGAATTATTATGTTTGTTTATCGTCATTTTGATAAAACAAAAAAACGTTATTGAGATTTAGTTGCTATTATTATGCTTGCTGTTGTTAATGAATATTGAGTCACCACCTTGATATCCGCATGGGGGGATATCACCTTTTTAACGGTATCACATAATAAAAATAGTGGAACAGATGGTTATGGGATAACTATGATTACGCGATTAGCAATGGCACCAATGAAAGTATTATTTAATTCGGCAATTATTTATATTACATATCGGGCTGTTTCCCCATTAATTCATAAAGATACTAATGCAAATTTACAATATTAAAATTTTGAAAAATAACTTTTATTGAAGTTATTTTTATTTATCTCTATCTAATGATATTAGAAGTTATAGAATGGAGATGAAAATAATGAAAGTTAATTCACAAATTAAAAAATTGATTGATTTGGAATTAAAACGTCAACAAAATCATGTTGAATTGATTGCGTCAGAAAATTATGTTAGTGAGGCAATTTTAGCTATTACAGGCTCAATTTTAACTAATAAGTATGCTGAATGATATCCATTTCACCGATATTATGGAGGATGTGAATATGTTGATCAAGTTGAACAATTAGCAATTGATAAGGTTAAGGAGTTATTTCAAGCTGAACATGCTAATGTTCAACCACATTCAGGTAGTCAAGCAAATGCTGCTGCTTATTATGCTTTGCTACAACCACGTGATACTATTTTAGCAATGGATTTAGCAGTAGGTGGTCACTTAACCCATGGTCATAATGTTAATTTTTCTGGTCGATTATATGATTTTCGTAGTTATCAAGTTGATCCTACAACCGAAATGTTAGATTATAATGCAATTGAAAAAATTGCAATTGAAGTAAAACCAAAATTAATTGTTGCTGGAGCCAGTGCTTATTCACGTGAGATTGATTTTAAAAAGTTCCGTGCAATTGCTGATAAAGTTGGAGCCTTATTAATGGTAGATATGGCTCATATTGCAGGATTAATTGCTGCTGGTTTACATCAATCCCCAATTCCATATGTTGATGTTGTTACTTCGACAACACATAAAACATTGCGTGGACCTCGTGGGGGTTTAATTTTATCAAAGCAAAAATGAGCAAAAAAAATTAATAGTGCTGTTTTCCCAGGTAATCAAGGTGGACCATTAGAACATGTTATTGCCGCAAAGGCACAATGTTTTTTAGAGGCATTGCAACCAGATTTTAAAACATATNAANNANANATNATTNANTAGACTTCTTGCATAACCTATTAAAATAATTGTAAATATTTTTAAAAAGATACTAATAGCAAATTATAATTTTAATTAATTATGTCTTTTATTTAAAAATTTAATATTTTCCTACAACGAAAAATGACTTTTTTATTTAAATTATTTAATTTTAAATACATCTTCTATGCTATCTATAATAATTGCAAATTATAAATTGAAGCAATTAAATTAAATCTTAAACTAAATCGTTTTCTATGATTACGATATTTT
>NZ_MQTY02000102.1:0-3664 GCF_016082285.1 Spiroplasma sp. Moj | reverse complement strand
AATATATTTTATAGGAATTTTAAAATAACTAGATTATGCAAGAAGTCTAATATTACCTTTGCTATAGTTTTAATATTTCATAAAAATCATATTGCTAGTTATTGTTATATATTTATTATTTTAACTTAATCCCTAATTCATCCAACTGTTTGTCCTCAACTGGACTTGGTGAAGCTGTCATTGGATCAGTTCCTGTTGTATTCTTCGGAAAAGCAATCACATCCCGAATTGATTCACTATTCGTTAAAATCATTACTAGCCTATCAAGTCCAAATGCAATTCCACCATGGGGTGGAACACCATAATTAAAAGCATTTAAAAATCAACCAAATTTGTTCTCAATTTCTTGGTTTGATAATTGTAATGATTTAAACATTCGGGTTTGAACTTCACTTTGGTGAATACGAATGCTTCCTCCCCCAATTTCATAACCATTTAAAACTAAGTCATAAGCATCAGCACGCGCAGTTGCCATTTTCTGCTCAAAATTATCAATAAATTCACTAGTTGGCGCAGTAAAAGGATGATGAGCTGCTTCATAACGTTGATTTTCATCTGATCATTCATATAATGGTCAATTAACAATTCATAAGAAGTGATATTCATTCGGTGGAATTAAAGCAAACATTTTAGCTAATGCTACTCGGACTGCTCCTAAAGCTTGGCAAGTAACTGCTTTTTCATCACTAACAAAGAAGAATGTTCCAGTTTGTTTATTAAATTTTTGTAATAATTTTGCTTTTTCATCATCACTAAGTACTTTTGCAAGTGGTCCTTCTCAATTATTCTTTTCTTGTTTAACTCATGCTAACCCTTGTGCTTTGTTTTGTTGGGCAATCCGTGTTAATTCTTCAACTTGTTTTTTGCTGACTAATTGGGGAAGAAAAATCACTTTTAAACTCAACTCCTTTTTTAAGGCTGTTGCAAAGACTCTAAATTCAGTTTTTGCAAAAATATCTTTTGCATCAAATAACTGTAAATCATAGCGCGTATCTGGTTTATCAGTGCCATATTTTTCAATTGCTTCATTATAATCCATCCGAAGAAAGGGCGTTTTAATTTTAAATTTCATCACATCTTGCATAATTGTTTGAAATAATGTTTCAACAAAATGGATAATATCATCGCGCTCAACAAAACTCATTTCTAAATCTAATTGCATAAATTCTGGTTGACGATCACTTCGTAAGTCTTCATCGCGAAAACACTTTGCAATTTGAAAATATTTATCAAATCCGGCTAACATTAATAACTGTTTAAACAATTGCGGTGATTGTGGTAACGCATAAAAATTATGGGGATTTAAACGCGAGGGAACTAAGAAATCACGGGCACCTTCTGGTGTTGATTTGTTTAAAATTGGTGTTTCAATATCAATAAATTGATGAGAATGACAAAATTGCCGAATTGTTTGCACTAATTGATTTCGTAACATAATTTTTTGTTGCATTATTGGTCGACGTAAATCTAAATAACGATATTTCATTCGAACATCTTCTAACGCATCAGTGACATCATTAATAATTAATGGCGGCGTTTCGGATTTTGATAAAATTGTGACTTGTTTAGCTGCAATTTCAATTGCCCCGGTTGGTAATTCTAAATTCTTACTTTTTCGTTCAATTACAACACCTTCAACACTAATAACAAATTCATTTCGAATTGTATTAATCATCGCATATTGGGGATGCTCTGGTTGGACAACAACTTGTGTAATCCCTGTTCGATCACGTAAATCTAAGAAAATAATCCCCCCTAACCGACGATTCTTTGCCACTCAACCACTTAAAACAACCTTTGCTTTAACATTTTTTAATGTTAATTCACCACAAGTATGTGTTCTCTTCATTATTTCTTCTCCTTACTTAAAACTGTAATAATCTTGTCAAACTTAACTTCTTGTTCTTTTCCTGTTTGTTGGTTTTTAATTTTTACAACGTTTTTTTTCAATTCTTCATCACCAATAATAATAGCATTCTTTGCTTTCAAACGCTCTAATGATTTAAACTGAGCTTTAACACTACGTGTTAAATAATCACAATCAACACGAAAACCACTTGCTCGAAGTAATAACAACAACGAAGCAGCAAAATAACGCGCATGATCAGATAAACAAATTAAATAAGCATCAAGATAAGCCTCATCAGCTAGGACAATATCATTCGCAGCTAAAGTTAATAACAATCGTTCTAATCCTAAGGCAAAGCCTACCGCTGGATAATCTAAACTTGGTTCAAAGGTGTGCACTAATTGGTCATACCGTCCACCACCTAGTAAAGTTAATTCTCGCTCTGCTTCCTCAATCACAATTTCAAAAACAACGCCAGTATAATAATCTAATCCTCGTACTAATTGCGCATCTAAGGTAAAAGGAATTCCTAATTTAGTTAACAACTTTTGAATTGCCACAAATTCTTCATTTTCTGTTGGGGTTAAATAATCATAAATCTTTGGCGCATTACTAAATTTATCATGATCAATTTTACAATCTAATACTCGTAATGGATTCTTTTGTACCCGAATTTGACAATCAGCACATAATGTTTGTTCTTGGAAGAAAGCTGTTAACACACCAAGATATTTTGTTCGTGCTGCACCAATTGTTAAATAATTTAGTTTTAATGTTAAGTTTGTTAATCCAAGTGTTTTTAATAAATTATAACCAAGTAAAATAACTTCAACATCTAATAAATAATTCTTAGTTCCGACCACTTCAATTCCAAACTGATTAAATTGACGTAAACGGCCATGTTGAGGTCGTTCATAACGAAACATATTCCCAAGGTAAAATAATTTTAATGGTAATTCATATTTCCCATATAGTTTATCTTCAATAATACTGCGAATAACAGGTGCGGTTCCTTCTGGACGTAAAACAAATGCTCGCTCTTTTTTATCTAATAATTCAAACATTTCTTTGCTAACAATATCGGTTTCTGCTCCTACTGAACGCACAAATAAATCTTTTGCTTCGAAAATTGGAGTTCTAATTTCATGATAGTTATATTGCATAGCAAGACTACGCAGCATTAATTCTAGGGCAATTAATTCACTTGCTTTTTCATAATAAAGATCTTCAGTTCCTCGTAGTTTTTGCATATTCATAACTTTCTTCCCTTCTAAATAAAAAACTAAAAGATTGCTTAGGAACGAAAAATCGCGGTACCATCCTATTTCATTATCTTTTAGTTAATGCGCTTACTTGTCAAAATCTATTAAATTTTATCTTCATGTTGTCATCACGCTTTAAAATTCCAATAGTTTCCACCAACCACTATTTCTCTGTTCAATTATTGTCAACAATAATTTCTTTCAATTAAAATTATACCTATTTTTTTTAGAAAAGTAAAATAAATTAGCTAGTCTTTTAAAAATTTTAACGCAACTTCATCAGGTGTTAAAATATTTATGGTTTTATGTCGTCGAATATTGTTATAATAATCTAGAAAGATTACAATAACTTTTCTAACATTTTCAACATTTTTAGGATAGCGTGGAAGATATTCAAAAAATTTATTTCAGTTTTGATGAAATCTTTTAATTTTCCCATTTGATTGTGGAAAACGAATTGGAATTGTTTGATGGACAACTTCTCTTTTTATTAGACTTCTTGCATAACCTAGTTATTTTAAAATTCCTATAAAATATATTTAAAATAGAAATT
>NZ_MQTY02000101.1:0-3669 GCF_016082285.1 Spiroplasma sp. Moj | reverse complement strand
CTTGAGGATTTAGATATTTATTTCATTACAAGAAATAGTTTGACTTTTACATTACGGTTATATTATATTATATCTATCAACAATCTAACTATTTCTATTAATCAAACAGTATTTATTTATTTTATTTTATTTTATATATATGAGGCAGAAACTGAAATAGCCAATCGAATATTAGGCGATCATATTATTATGTGTGATCTTTACAATAAAATTATACAGGATTGGCTTCTCGAATTCAGTGAAATTTAATTGATCTCTAATGCCAAAGCGGTGATGATATTATTACAATTTTAAATGAATGAATGAAAAAGTATAAAATAAAATAAAATAAATAAATAATTAAGTTAAATAAAATAAATAAAATATTTTAAATATTTTATACATGCCGCATTTTAAACGGAGTGCATAATGTGATGTAAACAATTATTTTAATATATTATGTTTAACTATATAACTATAAGGGAAGTATAATTAAAAAATAATATTAAAATATTCAAATATTTATTTTTTAATGAAACTCCACTTTAAACTAAATATATAAAAATATAAATACAAAATCAGGATATAATTAAGTACTCTATTTAACTATTTGGCAGATTATATAATAAGTACTATAACTAGAACTGCGCATTTATTTATTTATTTTTACAAATTATTTTAGAAATAATATATAGACGAATTGGACTAGAACGACTTAGCGTAATCTACTGATCCAGAGCATATATATATATATGCACATATATTAAAAATAAAGTTAGCCCTACCTTCGGCCTGTGGCACACATTCTACCACAAAAATTATATTTGAATTCATATACGCAATAGGCTGAGAATTTAAAAATATAGAGCCAGATCTGACAGTTTATGCATGATTAAGCTTTTATTATTTTTTTAATATATTTTCTCTTAAGCTGGGCTACCATAGAAGTGCGTAAAAACTTTATTGTTTTCGAAAAAAAGAANNNNTNNNCTATCTTTTTTATAAACTTAATATATTTTATTGCTAATTTANCCTTTAAAACGCGTCATAATAGTCATTTTTCAAGATAAAATTTTGTAAATAATTCATAATTTTGCTTGTATATATATACTGAAGGTAAATCTTGATGAAGAATTTCAATAAATAGTTTCAAGATAAGAAAAGGAGAAAAAACACGTAATGAAAAAATTACTTAGTTTATTAAGCGTATTAGCAATTAGTGGAAGTGCAGTACCAACAACAATTGCCGCCAGCCCTTATCAAAAAAAACAAAGTATAAGAGTAAAAAGACAAACNNNACAAAGNCCTATTTTTAAAACTAATGGAGCTGACATTCCAACAGAACAACAAATCAAAGATAAATTAATTAATAAATATCCACACATAGCGGCTGAACAAATTAAAGTCAAAAATATTACTAGTAATTCTGTAAATATTACTATAGATGGATTTTCTGGAGAAACAACACTTACTTTTATAGTTGATAAATCTATACCTTTAAACAATGTTATTGCAAACCCTAATTTAGGAGAAATAGATTTTTCAAAATTAGGTAATAGTTATNAAGAACAAATTAAGTTTAGATTATTAGAATTAAACCCACAATTAGACACAACAAAAATTAATGTTACAAGTATTACAACAAGTAATGCTAAAGTTAATTCAAATGATATAAATATTTATAATGGTGAATTAAATATTAAATATAGTAGACCAGTAAAATTAATTATTAAAAACATTGAATTAGATTCAATTAGAACTAATGGTTTAAATTTATCAACAGAACAACAAATCAAAGATAGATTAAAAGAATTAAATCCAAATTTAGCAGATATTATAAATGATTTTGAGGTTAAAAATATAACTCCTACATATGCAAAAATAAGTTATAAACAAAAAGATATTTTAAGTGGTGAAGTAGTCGTTACTTTTATATCTAATATTAATTTAAATAAAATTATTAAAAATAATAATTTAGGTGAATTTAAAACTGAAAATTTATCTAATCCAACAAAAGAACAAATTAAAAATAAACTAAAAGAAATGTATACCGACTTAGATATTACAAAAATTAAAGTTGAAAATATTAGTAATACCAATGCAATTATCTATTCTTCTGATACAAATACTTATACGGGAAATATAATTGTTAATTATACTGTTTCAATAGATTCACTTAATTGATAATAAAAGAGGAAATAATTAAATGAAAAGATTATTAAGTATTATTGGATCAATAGCCTTAATTGGAACAAATACAACAAGTTTAGTTGCTTGTGATAATATATCAGAATATACACCCGAAGAATTAACAAAATTAAAAGAAGAAAATAAAATAAATACAACAAATCAAGAAATTAAAGATAATTTAGAATGAATAGCACCACAAGAAAAACCATTTAATACAGTTGATAATAAATGATATTATGTAGTATGGCGCGGGAACACAAATGATAATTGATTTATTGTTAAATTTAACAATGATAAAATTTATAAAGAACATAGAAAAATGTTAGATAAGAAAAATAATATGGAACTTTATATTGGTGTTGAAATTTATTGAGGTTATGAAACTGTTATTTTATTCATTGTTAATAATGATAATGATAGTGATGTTAAATGAAATAAAGATAATGGAAAATATTTTAAAGCAATTTATCGTTGAAATTTAGATAATAATGTACCTGATTTAGATATTTATACAGATGGTAATATAAAAGTTAAATAAAAATAAAAAAATAGGCTTAGCGTGTATTTTTCTATTTTTTATCTTGGTTTAATTGTAATTTTAACCGGTTTGTTGTTTTTACTAGTAAAATTTAATTTATCAGAATTATTTGAAAAAGTTAAATTATTAAAATTTCCAAATTTTTTATAGTCAGGATAATAAACACCAATAATTTTTGGTCATATTACTTTTGAAAATCTAATTTTTAATTTCATATCATTTGTATAATATACTTGTAAATATACATTTTGAACATTATTCTTATTTTCTATATTTTTAATTGATGATATCTGCATTAAAAATATTAATGATAATTGACTTCTGCCTTCAATTTTATATTGTGTATGATAATTTTCTTCTATTAAATCATCTGCTTTACTTATAACAAATGATTTAATTTTTGTTGAAATTTCATCTGTTTTAATGATTTTATTTTGAGGAAAATTAGCATTTGTTATTTGTTGTTTTCCACCGTATTTAACAACAAGTTTAGATAATTTGCCTAAAACGATACCACATATTTCAAATCCTGCCAATAATTCTGTTGTTTTACTATAATCATAATTTTCTATTTTAGTTGCACTATTAATAATAGAAAAATTATTAAGATTACTTATTTCTATTGTTTTATAAACATCTTGAAATTTACTAATGCTTTGAATTGTTGGGTCAATTTGTTTTAAATCAATTTCAGTTTCATAATAACCTATATATTATTCTGTATCATCAAATAAATTAACTATGTTATTTAATGTACTTTTGCATTGTTGTTGCACGGTAAAATTAAAATTAATAGGTAATTTTGCATTAGCGGGAATTATATCTTTGGTATAAGGTTGATAGTTATATGGCACTGGTGGTAAGACATATTGTGGGTAATTAAATGTTGGTATTTCATAATCATGTGGTAATAAGAAACTAGTTTTATAGTTAGTTGTCATATCGCGTAAATAATTATTTAA
>NZ_MQTY02000100.1:0-3710 GCF_016082285.1 Spiroplasma sp. Moj | reverse complement strand
ATTAATTAAAATTATAATTTGCTATTAGTATCTTTTTAAAAATATTTACGATTATTTTAATAGGTTATGCAAGAAGTCTAATATAAATGTAGAGTAGAAAAAGAAAAAAAACAAAATTTATAATAAAAAATATCTTTTTTATAATTTTAATTATAAAAACCCATCTATTTTGAGTATTTTTAAAAAATTTTTTATTTTTTTGCTATAATAAAGTAGGAGATTTTTAAAAGGAGAAGAAATATGGAAAATTCAACGAGAAAAGTAGTTTTAGTTGGATGTGGAATGGTTGGAAACAGCTTTTTATATTCAGCGATGAACAGAGGTATTGCACAACATTATGTGCTAATTGATGCGTTTCGACAGGCAGCAGAAGGGAATGCTATTGATTTATCAGATGCAACTGCTGTTTTAGAAAATCGTTTTAGTACAATTAAAGCTGGTGATTATAGTGATTGTAAAGATGCTGATTTAATTGTTATTACAGCAGGAAGACCACAACGAGATGGTGAAACACGATTAGATATGGTTGCTGATAATGCAAGAATTATGCAAGATATTGCTTTAAAAATTAAAGCCTCAGGTTTTAAGGGTATTACGCTAATTGCTTCAAATCCGGTGGATGTTCTGGCATCAGTTTATCAAAAAGTAACTGGTTATGCAAAAAATAAAGTTATTTCTTCAGGAACAACTTTAGATTCAGCACGTTTAAGAAGATTAGTAGGTAATAAATTAAACATTGCTCCAGCTAGTGTTAATGCTTATGTTTTGGGTGAACATGGTGATTCATCAGTTTCTGTTTGATCAAAAGCTTCAATTATGCAAAAATCAATTGCTGATTTTGTGGCAGAAGGAAAATTAACAGAAAAAGATTTAGAAGATATGCACCAACAAATGATGAAAATGGCTTATACAATCATTGATTTGAAAAAAGCAACTTTTTATGGAATTGGTGTATGTTTATCATCAATTGCAAAAGCAATTTTAAATGATGAAAGATCAACCTTTTTAATTGGTGCAAAATGTGAAGGTGAATATAATGTTACGGGAACTTACATTGGTGTACCAGCAGTTATTGGTGTTAATGGGATTGAAGAAATTATTGAGTGAAAATTAACAAAAGAAGAGCAAGTTAAATTTGAAAAATCAGCGACACAATTACATGAAGCTTTAAATGTTGCTCTTGCAGCATTAAAATAAGTAATATTTAGGAGGGCTTTTTAAGTCTTTTTTTTATGTTAAATTTATAATATTTTTTTCTTTTTTAAAAGAAAAATGTGGTATCATTATCTCATAGGATTTCCTATTTTTATATCAACCATGTATTAACTATGTATCAATTATCAACAATATCAATTTAATATATACAAATAAGGAGTTTTTAAATATGAAAAGATTTACTTTAGGAATGATTGCAGCGACAACGATTTCAGTTGCAGGTATGCCAAATATTAATAAAGGAACTTCAACAGTTCAAGCGCATGAATTTGCACAAGAGGCAGTAGAATATAGTATTGCAAGTATGACAGGAACAGATACTTTTCCTGCGCAAAAACTTGCCTCTGGTTTTGTCAATAATCAAAAAGCTTTAGTTTTTGAATATGGAAACTATGCTAAGACTTGAGCAGAATTTGTTCAAAAATATCCAAAATTTAAATTTACTACATTAAGTATGAAAACTAATTTAAAAGGAGACCAAAAAATAGAAGATTTGTCAAAATATACTTTTAACACTGCTGATTTTAAATTACAAGAACAAAATGGTCAATTTATAATTAAGACAATTGAATCAAAATATATTACTGATTTTATTCGTTTATCAGTTCTTGGACAAGTAAAAGAAGACAAGAAGATTATTAATTTTGGTGTTGTATATAATATCAATATTTCACAACAATATATTAAGCCTTATCCATTTTTTAGTTCAGAAACTGACAAAATCCAGTTTTACAATGATTAAAAAATTAATTTGTTTGTAAAGAAAAGACAATAATTTTGAAAATTGATAGGTTGTATCAAATTAGAAAAAACGGAAAAGGCTATCGTAACAATAGTAATAAAATTAAAATTAGAAATATTTATGAATATTTTATTAAAATTATTACTTTAATAATTATTCCATTATTATTAATTGTTTTAATTTATGGAATTGGCATGATTTTACAAGAATATACTAGTAATCTTGTTGCCCTAACGATTGGTGATGTTTGTATTAAGATTGGAAAAGCAGTCTTTAACAATTTATCAATTATCTTTTGTTTAGTAACAGTGATTAGTATTACCAACAATGTAAAAGCTGTAGCAATTGCTGTTACTGGCTTTTTAGTTTTCATTGTGATGCAATATGCATTAATTCAATATAAAATAATCCCAGAAGGAAAACTTTATGTAACAAGTATTCTCTTCTTTTACCAAGGTAAAAATTTAGCAATGTTTTTAGGCTCAAGTTTTGGCCTTGTTACTTTAAATACGTCAATTTTAGGGGGAATAACAGTAGGAATTATTTCATCATACATTTACATTAAGTGTATTGATTTACGCTTGGCAAAACCATTTGGTTTATTAAATGGTTTTCCATTTGTTACCTTACTTGTTGTTTTAGCAAGTATGTTCTTAGCGTTATTTTTCTTATTACTATGAATTGTAATTGCAATTGTTTTAAACCATATTTATCAATGAATGTGACAACAAAATGCAAACCATTTTTTAGGAGCTGCTTTTGTTTATGAACTATTAAATACATTATTAATTTCATTTGGTTTTAAAGATCTTGTTACTAATTTATTTATTAACCCAAATGTTGAATTATTAAGTCAAACAGAGTTTGAAAATTTATTCAAAAATATTGCCGTGCATTATGGTTGAATACACAATATTTTTGATGATACTTGGAATAATGCCACAATTCAAAAAGTGTGGGATTTTATTAACCAACCAACATTTGAAGAACATCATTTAACAATTTTAGATTGACTTAATTTACTACCAATTGACCGGTTACCACAAGCAAATGGTTATTCTGCACAAACTTATAATTGGTTTTTATCTAGTAATTTTGGTCATTTATTACAACTAAAATTACCACCAAATTATGCGTTTGTCTTTGGTGGTTCATTAGCAATTAGTACGGCCATTATTTTAACTAGTAAAAAAGAAAACCGTATGCCAACAGCAATTTTAATGACAGCAATTGTGGTGGTTACCATTTTAACAGGGAATAATGTTATTATTAATTTATTTACTTTCTTTGTTTCACCAATGTTATATTTTTGTGTTTATATGCCACTTGCTGGTATTAATGGTTTATTTATGTCGCTGCTTGATGTGCACATTTGAGTATTGTTTGTTAATGGTTTAATTGATTTTATTTACAGAGGAATTATTCCAGTGGCCAAAGGAACTAATTTCTTCTGAGTCCCAGTCTTTACTTTTATTTGATTTGTTATTATTATGCCAATATTTTGGAAAGCAATTCTTTATTTTGATTATCCTTTTATTGGTCGAAGAGAAACGATTTTACCACGAATTACTCACAAGAATTATCATGAAATGTGGAATCATTAATGGATAACAAATATATTATTATTTAGGTTCATGGAAAGGTTTTATTTTATAACACCTTTCCATGAACTTTTTAAATATGTGAGGTGTACCATATACATTTTAGACCAGTTAGTCTTTTAAAAATTTTAACACAGCTTCAGTTGGTGTTA
>NZ_MQTY02000010.1:0-16071 GCF_016082285.1 Spiroplasma sp. Moj | reverse complement strand
CCATTCTAATTTAAAGACTAAATCAGTGGTCTAAAATGTATATGGTTTTCACAGATGTTTTTATTAATTTTAGTTGCAAATAATAAACTTTTATAGAATAATTATTAAAGAATAAATTGGTTGTTAATTTTGAGATTTAAGGAAGTGATGAGTAGTGTTATTTTTAAAAAAATTAGAGGCATTTGGTTTTAAATCATTTGCTGATCCATTAACAGTCAATTTTGATCATGAAATGATAGGAATTGTAGGACCAAATGGGAGCGGAAAATCAAATATTAATGATGCAATTCGTTGATGCTTAGGTGAACAATCAATTAAATCACTTCGTGGGAATAATAGTGAAGATGTTATTTTTAATGGGTCAGAAACAAAACCAGCATTAAATATGGCAGAAGTTAAACTAATTTTTGATAATACAAACCGGATTTTTGCAATGGACTATGATGAAATCGAAATTATTCGTCGTGTTTTTCGAGGAATTGGTGAAAATGAATATTTTATTAATAAACAACCAGTTCGTTTAAAAGACATTCAGGATTTTGCAATGGATAGTGGTTTAACAAAGTCATCATTAGCAATTATTTCACAAGGAAATATTAATGCTTTTGCAGAAGCAAAGCCATTAGAACGACGTGCTTTATTTGAAGAAGCTGCTGGGGTTGCAAAATATAAACGCCGTAAATTAGAAGTTTTAAAAAAATTGGACCGTTCAAATGAGAATTTAGCACGTTTAAAAGATATTTTAAATGAAATCGAACGTAAATTACCAAGTTTGAAACGGCAAAGTGAAAAAGCAATCAAATATACAACATTAAAAGATAAATTAAATCAAATTGAATTAGCTGTTTTAGTAAAAGATATTACTTTTTTTAATGACAAATTATTAGAATTACGCTCACAGCAGAAAAAAATTATTAGTACAAAACAAGATGCTGATCGAGAATTAAAAAATAAAGAAATTGAATATAATGAATTAAACAAAGAAAACTTTAATTTGGATAGTAAAATTAATGTTTTAACTAAAGAATTTCAAAGTTTAGTTTCAGAAATTAGTGATTTAAAAGTACATAAAATTGAATTAGATAATAAAGAAGCAGTTTTAAAAATGTCTAATAATGATATTACTATTACTAATATGGTTAATGATTATAATGAATTAACCGTTAACTTACAAAATGAACGTGAAAAATTGGCAACATTAGAAACACAGCAACAAGAATATCATGCTCAACGTGAAATTTTTAATACAAAGCAAGCTGGGCTAAATGAGCAATTAGGAGCAATTAATAAAACAATTATTCGTTTAGAAAGTGAATTAGAACGTGCACAACATAATTTTGAAAATCAGGATAATTTACATGAAGGTGTTAAAAATATTATTAATAATAAAAATGTTTTGCCTGGAATTATAGGATTAGTTCAAGATATTATTAATGTTGATGAAAAATATGAGCAAGCAATTGTGACTGCTTTAAGTGGGAGTTTACAAGATATTTTAGTTAAAAATGTTGATAGCGCAAAACGAGCAATTTCATATTTAAAACAAAACCGTGCTGGACGAGCAACATTTATTCCGTTAGATGTAATATCGCCACGCTATCTTAACAGTGATGAAGAATTTGTAATTAAATCAGTGCGAGGATATTTAGGCTTAGGAAATAATTTAGTTAAAGTAAAAAAAGAATTTCGAATTGCAGTTGATTATTTACTAAGTCGTTATTTGATTTGTACTGATTTTGATAGTGCACAAGAAATTGGAAAGTTAATAAAATATCGTTATAATATTGTTACATTAGATGGCGAAATTGTTCGCCCGCAAGGAGCTGTTACAGGGGGTTCACGACGAACACGGATGACCATTGTTAATCCAGAAAAAGAATTAAGAATTCTTAATGAAAAATTAGCAATGCAAACTGAAGAATATCATTATATTTTAAAACAATTAAATATACTTCGACGACAATTAGATGAAATTAATGAAATTATTGCTGAAAATCAAGCTTCAATTGGGGCAGGGAAACGACAAATTGAAATTATTATGTATGACCAAACAAAATTGCAAAATGAATATCAGTTACTAACATCAAAAAATATTAATGAAACAAAAATAGTTGAAAATGAAGCAGTGCTTAATATTACGGATCAAATTAAACAAAAAGAACTTTTAAAAACAAAAATTGAACAACAATTAAATGTTGCCCGTAGTTTAAAAGATAAGCAGTCATTAGTAATCAATGAGCTTAATAATCAAATTGGAGAAAAACGATATTATATTTCAGCTTTGCAAGAACAAATTAGCAAAATTAATACTGATTTATCGATTATTAATGTTAAAATTCAGCAAAATCTAACAAGACTAACAGAAGAATATCAAATGACATATGACCATGCTAAGACATTGGAATTAAAGGTAATTGATAATGAAGATTTAATTCGTGATGAAATTAAACAGTTACGAAGTGACTTATCTCAAATTGGCAATGTTAATTTAGAAGCAATTGAAGAATATAAAGAGGAAAATGATCGTTTTCAATTTATGAATAATGAATATAACGATGCAAATGATTCGGTTAAAAACTTGTTAAAGTCAATTGATGAAATGGATAGTATTATGAAAGAACAGTTTGATAAAACAATTAAAGAAGTAAATGAGAATTTACCATCAACTTTTGAAGTATTATTTGGGGGTGGTTCAGCAAGAATTATTTATACTGAACCAGAAAATTTATTAGAAACAGGAGTTGATATTAAAGTATCACCACCAGGGAAAAATATTACTAATTTAAATTTATTATCTGGAGGAGAAAAATCATTGGTTGCTTTATCAGTTCTTTTTGCGATTTTAAAAGTCCGACCAATTCCATTAGTAATTTTAGATGAAGCAGAAGCACCATTAGACCCAGCAAATGTTGAGCGATTTGCTAAGTATATTCGTAGTTTTGTTGATACCACTCAATTTATTGTTGTTACCCATCGCGTTGGAACAATGGAACATTGTGATGTATTATATGGGGCAACAATGCAACAAAAAGGAGTTACAAAAATTGTTGGAATTAAATTACAACAAGCTGCTGAAATGATTAAAGAATTTGAGAATAAACTTGAAAATAAAAAAGCATAAATTATTTATGATTTTTTATTTTTTTGATACAATTAGTATAAATAAGTTTTAAAGAAATAAAACCATATAAAGGGGAGGAAACTTAACGAATGAAGCCAAACGAATCTACTAAGGCTGTTAAGGAAAAGAAAGAAAAAAAACATTTTCTTAAGAGTGTAGTAGGAGAGATTAGCCATCATAAAATGTTTACTTTAGTTGGTTCTGCTTTGGCATTAGTAATATCAATTATTATTTGAACAATTGCATCGGCGAGTAATGTAATTGTTGCTGGAGGGAGTACATCAGTTGCCCAAGTAATGGCAAATATTACGGAACAATATAAACGTGATAACAAAGAAGATATTTTATATAATTCATTAGGAAGTGCTGCTGCCTTAGTTGGTGCAAAAAATGGTAGTTATGCTTTTGGTTTTTTATCAAAAGATGTTAATTCAACGCCTAAACCAGGGGATAACCGCTCTAATGCTCAACAACTATGAGCAGATTATCATACTGGTCGTTTTGTTTTTGCCCGTGATTATATTATCTTGGTATATCATTTACCAAATGGTTGTCAAATTAAACCACACCAAGATTCGTTACAATTTCAAAGTTTTTTTGGTGGAGAAGGAACTGAATTAATTCGTAAGATTTATACTGATCCAAATTTTACTTGACAACAAGCTTTTGGTTCGCAATTAGTTTGTAGTAGTGGTAGCAATAAATTTTATACTTTAACACGTGAATCTGGAAGTGGGACAAGAGATTTTTTTGAATCAGCAGTAATTAAAAGCAAAAAATATGAAACAAATCAAGTAGCTTCATCAAATGGTTCAATGTATCAAGCAATTTCAACTACTCCTGGGTCAATTGGTTATATTTCTTTTTCATATATTAAAAGAATTATTAGCAATGAAGATTTAGGGGCAAAAGCAATTGCTAGTGTTATTAGTAAAGGAAGTACAGAATCAGAATTACCATATAAAGTTATTGATAATAATTATGAATTTAATCCAGCTTATTCTTTAACAAGACCCTTTACTGGAATTATTAATTATCAAGGAAAACAATTCAATAATGCCTTACCTTTTATTGCATGAATGTTAGATCCATTACCATATTCAAAAACAAAACCAAAACTACGAAATGGGAAATATAATCCTTATTATGACCCAAATTTTAAGTTAAGTCCACATGATGCTGCATATTGATATATGGAAGAATGCGAAGAACCATTATCAATTGATGACTTTTTCTTCCGAAAGTATAATAATAATAATACAACTTTTGCAAAAAGTGGAAGAACAACTGATAGTGAAAAAGTAGCTTGAAATTTTAAATCAGATTATCAAAGTATTTGAGATATTATTGTGAAAAAGTTTCCCGAAAAATATCAAGCATATTCTGAATATGAATATAACGGAATGGAGAATTAACTATGACCAAGAAAGAAGTCACGAAAGAAAAACAACCGTTTTCCCAAAAAATAACATTATGAAAAATTCGTTTTACAAATAATTTTCGCGGACGAAAACAAATTATTGATTTTACTTCAAAAATTATTATTTATTGTTTTACGATTTTAACAATTTTAATTTTATTAACTCTAGTTGGTTTTATCATTTATAAATCAATTTATTTCTTCCAGCATTATCCTGGTGGTTTTTGAGGCTTTTTATCAGGTAATACTTGAAATGCTAATAATAGTCAATTTGGTATTTGACGAATTATTATTGCAACATTTTTTGTCTTATTAACTGCTTTATTATTTGCAATTCCGTTAACTATTTTTTCATCATTATATATTTCAGAATATTTAAGTCCAAGGATTAAACGTAAAGTGATTGGTATTATCCAATTGCTAGCTGGAATTCCATCTGTTGTTTTTGGATTATTTGCTTTAGCAATTTTAGGACCTCTTTTCATGTTAATGGGCGCTCCTTCAACCTCAAACTTATTAGTAACATCAATTACTTTAGCTTTTATGGGTTTACCAATTATGATTTCATTATCAGTCAATGCTTTAGAAAATGTTCCTGATTCATATCGCTTTGGTTCATTAGCATTAGGATTAAGTAAAACCCATACAACTTATCGTATTGTTTTACGTTCAGCTTGATTTAAAATTATTACTGCTATTATGATGGGAGTTGCACGGATTATTGGAGAAACAATGGCGGTGATGATGATTGCTGGAAACGCACCAGATGGTTTAAAACTTGGAAATGGTTTTATTAATTTTATTTTTTCATCAATAGCAACTTTAGCATCAACAATTGGATTAGAAATGTTGGAAAATTCAGGGCCAATGCATGAATCAGCATTATATGCAATTGGACTAGTATTATTTATTATCGTCTGTATTATTAATATTTTTATTATTTCATCACAAGCATTTAATAATCGAAAACGAAACTATCATGCTCGTAAAACAACAAAAGGTTTACGATTAAGTAAATCATATAATGCTAATAAAATTAATAAGTTATTTTATGAACATATTGAAAAAACAAGGGGTTTGAAAAAATTTAAAGATGGAATCGGAATGTTCTTTTTAATCTTTTCAACTGTAATTATTGTATCATTTACATTAGTTATTTTAGCTACAATTATTTGAAAAGGATTATTTGGAATGGTATGAAGTGATCTAATTTCAACATCAACCTTTGATGGCAGAGCAGGAATTCTTTCAACATTTTTAGTTACTCTGTTATTAGTTATTTGTTCAATAATTTTTGCGATACCATTATCATTAATGGTTGCCATTTATTTAAATGAATATGCCCGTCCAAATAGCATTTTTGCAAAAGTGGTGCGTTTTGCAATTGATGTTTTATCATCAACACCAAGTATTATTTATGGAACTTTTGGATTAGCTTTCTTTATTGGTGTTTGTCGTTTACCATTATCCATTTTAAGCTCTGGTTTAACCTTAACACTTGTTATTTTGCCAATTATGATTCGTAGTATTGAGGATGCTTTATCAGGTGTTGAAAACTCATTGCGACATTCCTCATTAGCATTAGGAGCTAACAAAACATCAACAACGCTGAAAGTTGTTTTACCAAATGCGATGCCAGGTATTATTACTGCCATTATTTTAGCAATTGGACGTGTTATTGGTGAATCAGCGCCAGTTTATTTAACATTAGGAACTGCGGTACGGTTACCAATTGCTGGATTTATGTCACCAGGGGCAAGTATGACAACACAAATTCTAATGCTCTCAAAAGAAGGAGCAACAGCAGGAGCAATGCGAATTATGTTTGAATTAGCTTTTGCGATTATGGTTTTAATTTGGTTATCAAATAGTTTGGCCCATATTTTAGGGAAGAAATTTGCACCAAATTATGTTAATATTGAATTTAGAGCGAAGTGAAAAAATTGAATTAATAACTTGAAATTTTTCTTTTCAAAAGAAAATTATCTTCATCAAAAACAAAGTTTTAATAATTTTTGAAAAAAATTTGTACCAAAGAAAAAACAACGCCATGAAGAAAATAAGACGAAGAAGAAGGGGGAAAAATAATGGATCCAAAAGTAATTATTAAGAATCCAACATTTGATTCATCAGATAATAATCCAGATTTAATTAAAGTAAAAAATGTTGATTTTTTTTACAAAGGAAACAAGCAGGCTCTTTTTAATATTTCAATGAAAATTAAAGAACATACTGTTACTGCTTTTATTGGTTCCTCAGGATCAGGAAAATCAACATTATTGCGTTTATTTAATCGAATGAATGATGTTGAGCCAAAGTCAATTTTTAAAGGTGAAATTTTAATTAATGGGAAGAATATTTATAGTCCTGAAACAGATATTGTTAAATTACGAACAGACATTGGGATGGTATTTCAAAAACCTTCACCATTTCCAATGTCAATTTATGATAATGTTGCTTATGGACCACGGAATCAAGGAGTTCGTGATCGAAAATTAGTTAATAGTATTGTTGTTGAAAGTTTAAAACGAGCAGCATTATGAGATGAAGTAAAAGATAATTTACGAGATTCTGCTTTTGCATTATCGGGGGGACAACAACAACGTTTATGTATTGCCCGGGCAATTGCGATGAAACCTAAAATTTTGTTAATAGATGAACCAACCAGTGCATTAGATCCAATTTCAACATCAAAAATTGAGGAATTAATTACCCAACTAAAAAAAGATTTTACAATTGTTTTAGTAACCCACCATATGCAACAAGCCGCACGAGTTGCTGATTATACTGCTTTTTTTGCAAAAGGGAAATTAATTGAATATAATAAAACTAAGATTATTTTCTCTCGTCCGGCTAATAAAAAAACAGAAGATTATATTACTGGGCGTTTTGAATAACGAAAGGAGGGGGACAAAATATGAGCATAAAAATTGAAAATGATTTAGCACAAACAAAACAAATGATTATTGATATGATTGCAATGACAAAAAATCAATATGATGATATGGTTAAATGTTTAGAAACAAATGATGTTGAGCTTGCTCAAAGTGTTATTTCCGCTGATGAAACAATTAATAAAATGCAAGAGGCTTTCATTGAAGTTTCACTATGAAAAATTGCAAAACAACAAATGGTTGCAAAAGATTTACGACGAATAGTTGGTTTCATTTTGATTGTTAAGGAAGTTGAACGTATTGCAGATTATGCAAAAAGTATTTGTCGTTATTATATCAAATATAAACCTTCAACAAAGTTAATTAATTTTTTAAAAAAATTAGTTGCAAAAGTCATTGAAATGTTAACAGAAGTGTCAAATATTTTTGAGGAAGAACGAATTGAGTCAGCATATAATATTTTAAAATATGATACTGAATTAGACAAGATTTATAAAGTTGAAAATGATGCTTTAATTGAAAAAATTCGTGAAGCAAAATCAAAAGAAGAAATTAAAGTTATTACTTTAACAATGCAACAATTACGTTCAATTGAACGGGCTGGAACACATATCATTAATATTGCTGAAACATTAATTTATATTATTGAAGGAAAAATTTATGATTTTGAATTACCAATTTAATATGGTCTTCATGATGAAGATCATTTTTAATGCAAAATTATCAATGAATTTTTATTACTTGTAGTTTTATATTTAATATAATTAAATTTATTGCTAAATAGTTAAAAATAAAAGTATAATTTATAATGGATATAAAAAATAAAGAAGGTGACAAAAAGATATGAAAATTTGTAATAAATACAATGAAATGTTGAAAATGAAGAATTACACTTAATGAAATTGTTAATAGGAAATGAACAAATTAACAATCTTTGTAAAGATTGTTTTAATCAAAAAAAGAAAATAATATTGAATTATAGTTGGTATTTAATTATTGTTTCAATAGTAATAAATACTAATTTAAGTATCTATAAAATTCTATAGAGAAAATATCTTATTAAATAATATGAAAACAATAAAATAGATAAAATCAAAATAGAAAAATTTACTATATAAGGTGAAAATTATTGGTTGTAGCAAACAAGAATGTATTATGGTTAAAACCAAAAACTTTGTTGCTTGTTAAAAAAAGAGGAGAATTAAGATGTCATATTTAGATAATTTAAAATTATGGAAAGATGCTAAAAATTTAGATCCAACATTAGCCGCTGAATTTCAACAAATGTCTGAAGCAGATTTAATTGCTGCTTTTTCAAATGATTTAGAATTTGGAACTGCTGGATTGCGAGGATTATTAGGTCCAGGAACCGGAAAAATGAATTTATATACAATTCGAAGAGCAACATTAGCTTTTATGCAATATTTAAAAACAATTTATTCTGCGACAGATTTAAAATCAAAAGGAATTGTAATTGGGCATGATAACCGTCATTTTTCAGCTGAATTTGCACAAGAAGTAGCAAATATTTTTGCTAGTAATAATATTAAAGCAATTTTATTTACTAATAATGACCTTCGCCCAACGCCAATGGTTTCTTATACCATTCGGAAAATAAAAGCGGTAGCGGGTGTTATTATTACAGCAAGTCATAATTCGCGTGAATATAATGGTTATAAAATTTATGATCATAATGGTTCACAGTTTTTGCCAGTCGCAACTGATGTCATTGGTGAAAATTACTTAAAAATTAAAAAAGAAGTTTTTACTTTAACTTTAAATCCAGATTCAACTTTAATTACATATGTTGCAAAAGAAGTCGAGGATAATTATGTCAGCGATGTTAAAGCAATGCAATTTTATCCAAATCAAAAACGTAATATTAAGATTGTTTTTTCTAATTTGCATGGAACAAGTAAAGAATGAACTCCACGAATTTTAAAAGAATGTGGCTATGATGTTACGATTGTAGAAGAGCAATTTGATAATGATCCTAATTTTACTTTTGCCCCTAATCCGAATCCAGAATTAACAGAATGTTATGATTTAGCATTAAAATATGCGAAAAAAATTAATGCTGACATTATTATTTTAAATGACCCTGATGCTGATCGTTTAGGAATTGGTGTTAAAATTAAAGATTATGAGTATTATTTAATGACTGGAAATGAAACAGCTCCGGTATTAATTGAGTATTTATTTTCCCATTATCAACGTCAAAAAACATTACCTAAAAATGGGGTTATGTATAATACTTTTGTTACTGGAAATTTATCAGATAAAGTAGCTGAAAGTTATGGTGTTCAAGTTATTAAAACATTAACTGGTTTTAAATGAATTGGGGATCAAATGAGCAAAGCAGCAGATAAAGGGTTAGAATTTTTATTTGGATTTGAAGAAGCATATGGTTATGTTTTAAAAGACATAACTCGTGATAAAGATGGAATTCAATCATCATTAGTCTTAGCAGAAGCTTGTTGGTATTATCATAATCAAGGAAAAACATTATATGATGTTTTAGTTGAACAATATAATAATTTTGGTTATTTTTTTTGTAAAACAGTTAATTTAGTTCGTGATGGAATTGATGGCAAAAAAATTATTAATAATATGTTAAAAAAATTACGACAAGAAACAATTACTAGTTTAGATAAAATTAAATGTATTAAAAAAGAAGATTATTTGCATGGTTTATATGAAATGCCAGGTCAAGACTTACTAAAGTTTTATTTTGCAGATGGTAGTTGATTTGCAGTTCGTGCAAGTGGAACAGAACCAAAAATAAAATTCTATTTTGTTTGTGTTGATAAAACAAATGAAGAAGCAAAAAGAAAAATGGAAGCAATATATCAAGAATTAGAAACTAATTATTTAAAAGAATAAAAGTTATGCTAATATATAGTTAGAAAATAGGGGGTTTGGGTATGGCAAAAATTATTTTTGAAGCGGATTATAATCGCAAAGGAATTGTTGATAAAATTTTTGTTACAAATAAACAAGTTGTCCAAAAGGGGGATAAACTTGCTAACATTATTACACAAAATAAAGTTTATGAAATTAAAGCGCCAATTACTGGTGAAGTGTTAAATCTTATTGTTTATGAAAATAAAGTTATTAATAGTGGTGATGTTTTATTAGATTTATTACCATTTGAGGCAACCCTTAATGAACATGACAATAATTTTGAGCAACCCTATAATACTATTTCTTTTAATGGTTCTGGAAAATATAATGTACAAAATCGGCCACCAATTGATGTTAAAAAATCAGAAACAGAAATTTTTCGCGAAGAATTAATTGAAACATTACTAGCACGTGAAGTAGCTGGTGAAAATCCACAAGATGATTTTGAACATTCAATTGAAATTGATTTACCAGAAGAAAATATAGCACAAGATTCAACCCCATTTTTTAGCCAGAATAATGATTCAAAGACATTTCCGTTTAAAGATAAAGTTGAAAATGTTCTTGAGAATATTCCTAGTGAAGAAAATATTGAAACATTGCAAAAAGATTTGGGTGATTTAAAAGAAGATTTGGCAATTGTTAAAGATGATTTAGCAACAATAACAATTGAAGAAGAAGTTATTGAAGAACTTGAAAATTTAGAACGTGATTTAGCATTTATAGCAGAAATGGCTGTGAGAAAACAAGTTGATGATAAAAAAATAGACCCCTTACATCATCAACCCTTTGATAGAGAAGAATACAAACAAGAAAATTATACAAAAGAAGAATTAAAAAGTAATTTTGCTCAAAATATAAATAATGTTGATGATTCAAAAATGGAACCTATTATAAATTTAAAACAAGATAAATTAGTGGAAAATAAGCCGAAGGAGCATCATAGTCAACATTCAAAGTCACATTCGACGGTTCATTCGTCTGTTTTGTCGCATTATGAAAAGCATAAGTCAGAATATGCAACGTCAAGGGAACATTCCGCTTCTTCAGAACATAAAATAAAAGAAAATCCACAAACTTTGCAAGTTGACAAAGTAAAATTAAATCAACAAGCAATTATTCGTGCAAAAGAAATTATGGAAAGTAAAAAAAATATTGTCCATGGTTTTATTGATGTTGAAGTTGATGTTAGTGAGTTAGTTAATTTATTGTCAATTATGCGTGAAGCATATTCACAAAATGATATTGAATTAACATTATTGCCTTTTTATGTTAAAGCAGTCTATGATGGATTAAAAAAATTTCCTGTTTTAAATGCATCCTTTATTAGTCAGAAAAATGAAATTTTATTAAAATGATTTTATAATATTGCTTTTAGTGTAGATATTGATACTGCAGTAAAAATGCCTGTTATATATAATTTAAAAAATATTTCAATTAAAGAAATTGCTTCAAAGCTAACAAAATTAATAAGTAAAAGTATTAATAATGAATTAAAAGAAAAGGACTGTCAAGATGCCTCATTCTCAATTATAAATTATGGTGAATATGGAATAACACGGGGAACATTTACAATTCCAGATGATAATGTTGCCGGAATTGCAATGGGTATTATTTTTAAAAAACCTGTTGTGGTTGAAAAAAATGATATTGCAATTCGTGATATTATGGTAATTACATTGGGGTATAATGAAGCTGTAATTAATATTACTGAAGCAAGTAAATTTATCCATTATGTTGCATATTTATTATCAAATCCAGGGCTTTTATTATAATATAAAAAGTCATTACTCACTTTTTTTATTTTTAGGAGGGGAAAAATGAATATTAAAGATTTAACAAAAGAAGTTAATAATGTAGAATTAATCGTAATTGCTGATAAGGTGACCCAAGGGACAGCATCTAATGGCAGCACTTATTTATCAATAACCTTGAAAGATCGTACTGGAACAATTGAAGCAAGGTTATGAGATGCTCGTCCTGCTGATATTGAAAGTTGAATTAAAGGTAATTGTTACAAAGTAAATATTAATATTATCGAGTATCGAAAAGTTTTACAAGCAAAAATTAATAGTTATAATATTGTTGATAATGCCAGTATTAATCTAGATGATTTTATTGAAGTTGCGCCGCTTCCAGCAAATGCAATGTATGATGAAATTATTACAACAGTAAAAAAAATGAAAACAACTGAATATCGTGAAATTATGACTTTAATTTTAGCAAAATATGGTGAGCAATTTAAAATTTGACCAGCTGCTATTCGTAATCATCATGAAATTAAATCAGGTTTAATTTGGCATAGTTTAACTATGCTGCAAATGGCAAAAAATGTTGTCAATGTTTATCATGATCGTTTAATTGATGCGGAACTATTATATTGTGGTGTTATTTTACATGATTTAGGAAAAGTTATTGAAATTACAAGTGGTGCTACGAATGATTTTTCATTTGAAGGAAAATTACTTGGTCATATTTCAATTATGGCAAATGAATTAAATCATCTTGCCCAAAGTAATAATTTAAATTCAGAAAAAATTGTTTTATTAGAACATATGATTTTAGCTAGCCATGGTCGATTGGAATATGGTTCACCTGTTGAACCACACTTATTAGAAGCAGAAATCTTATCATTTTTAGATAATTTAGATGCACGAATTTACCGTATTGATAAAGAACTAGAAAAAACATTGCTTAATGAGCAAACACAACGCTTGCTATCTGTTGAAGGCCGTTGATTTTTAAAACATTTTGAAAAATAATGGTTAATTTAATTGCAAAAATTATAAAATTTTTTTAAAATTTTATAATTTTTGCAATTTTTTTCTGTTTTTCATTTGATTTTTCTTTTTTATTTTTTGTGACAGGTATATATAATAACATTACAGTATGATTTAATTTTCAGGAATAAATGCCATAACAAAATAACTATTGGCACATTTAGTTAGTTATATCGAAAGAACTATTAATACTACTAAGAATAGAAAAGGAGAATATAACATGAAAATTATTATAGTTGGAACTAACCATGCAGGTACAACTGCTGTTAGAATCTTAAGACGATTAGATCCGAAAGCAGAAATTGTTACTTATGATAAAAACAACAATATCTCATTTTTAGGATGCGGAATTGCACTATGAGTTTCAGGAGAGGTAAAAGATCCAAATGGTTTATTTTATGCTTCACCAGAAGTATTAAAAAATGAAGGTATTAAAGTAAACATGGAGCATGAAGTATTATCAATTGATAATAAAAATAAAAAAATTCGTGTAAAAGATCTAAAATCAGGAAATGAATTTGATGATAATTATGATAAATTGATTTTAGCGATTGGTTCTTGACCAATTATTTCACCAATTGAAGGAATTAAGCAGGAAGGTGTTCATATTGTTAAATGATTTCAACATGGGGAATTAGTAAAAAAAGCAAATGATGACAAAAATATTCAAAATGTTGTTGTATGTGGGGCAGGATACATTGGCGTTGAATTAGTTGATGCTTTTCATCAAAAAGGAAAAAATGTTACTTTAGTTGATATTTCAGATCGCATTATGCCACGTTATTACGATAAACCTTTTACTGATAAAGTTGAAGGAGCAATGCGTAAAGCGGGTGTTAATTTACGTGGTGGCGAAAAAGTTATTAAATTTGAGGGTAACAATAATAAAGTAACAAAAGTAGTAACAGATAAAGGTTCATATGATGCTGATTTAGTAATTTGGTCAGTTGGTTTTAAACCTGCAACAGAAATTTTAAATGGTGTTATTGATTTAGACAAAAATGCAGCCATTAAAGTTGATCAATATATGCAAACATCAGACCCAAATATTTTTGCAATTGGTGATTGTGTTGAAGTTTATGATAATGCTAAGAAACAGCCAGCATATATTGCTTTAGCAACAAATGCTGTCCGAACAGGAGTTATTGCAGCTGTTAATGTTTTAAAACCAGCAGGTTTAGCATCACCAGGATTCCAAGGTTCAAATGCAATTAATGTTTTTGGTTGAGCGCTAGCTTCAACAGGAATGACAAAAACGGTGGCAAAAGATTTAGGATTTGATTACGATCAAATTACATTTACGGATAATGATCGTCCAGAATTTATGGATACATATCAAGAAATTTTAATTAAAATTCTTTGAGACAAAAAAACAAGAAAAATTATTGGTGCACAAGTAGCTTCAGAGGCTAATCATACAGAAGTTATGTATATGTTTTCATTAGCAATTATGAAGGGAGTTACAATTGATGAACTACCATTAATTGATATTTTCTTCTTGCCACATTTTAATAAGCCATATAACTTTATTACTTTACCAGGCTTAGAAGTATTAGGATTAAATTACTTTAAAAAATAAGAAAAATGATTTGTTTTAAAAATTCTTCTACAGATGTTTATTTTAATTTGGCTTTAGATGAGTATCTTTTAAAAAGTGATATTAAAGACAACATTTTCTTTTTGTGAAAAAATTTTAATACAATTGTTATTGGTCGAAATCAAAATACGGTTGAAGAAATTAATTTACAAGCGGTTGAAACTGATAAGGTGAATGTTGCTCGTCGAATAACAGGTGGTGGGGCTGTTTATCAAGATGATGGTAATTTGTGTTTTTCCATTATTGTTAATAAAGATGATAAAATTGCGCAAAATTATGAAAGTATTTTACAACCTATTATTAATGTTTTACAAAAACTTGGTTTAAATGCTAAGTTTGCTGGTAAAAATGATATTGAAATTAATGGCAAAAAAATCTCTGGTAATGCAAAAATAAAGTATAAAAATCGGTTGCTACACCATGGAACATTTTTATTTGATGTTGATTTAAGTAAAATGCAAAAATACTTAAATGTTAGTCAAGATAAAATTATTTCAAAAGGAATTAAATCAATTCCGGCACGAGTAACTAATATTCGACCATTATTAACAAATGATATTACAATTGATGAATTTATGCTATTTATTACTAATGAGTTTTTAGCACAAGGAACACCAGTGTTAGATTTACCACCAGATATTATTGCGGCAGTTAATAAACTAGCTGATGAAAAATATCGAACATGGGAATGAAACTTTGGTAATTCACCTGAATTTAGTTATCAGAATAAAATTCGATATGAAGGAAAAGGTACCGTTGATGTGCGTTTAAATGTTAATGAAGGAAAAATTACGAACATTAAATTTTTTGGTGATTTTTTAGGTTCTGGTGGAACAGAGCCACTTGAAACTCTTTTAACAGGTTGTGAATATAATCTGAATAAAATTAAAACAAAATTATTAGAAATTAATATTAAAGATATTTTTGGGGATAAATTTGAACTACAAGAAATTTTAGATGTTATTTTTACCTAAAAATATTTAAAAAACAGGAAAGGCAGGAATCAAAAAAATGTATTTTAACAAATTTGATTCGTTAAAAAATGAAATGCTTCAAATTATGGATGCAACGGGAAAGATTGTTAAACCAGATTTGATGCCAAAAATTAGTGACGATGAGGTTTTAACAGCGTATAAATTAATGTGCTTATCACGTCGCCAAGATGATTTTCAAAATAAAATTCAAAGACAAGGAAGAATGCTATCATTTCTTTCATCAACTGGGCAAGAAGTAACTGAAGTAGCATATGGAATGCAAATTATTAAAGGAAAAGACTGATTTTCCTCAGCATATCGAAATAATGTGTGAGGTACCATATACATTTTAGACCAGTTAGTCTTTTAAAAATTTTAACA
>NZ_MQTY02000001.1:0-30814 GCF_016082285.1 Spiroplasma sp. Moj | reverse complement strand
AAAGACATAATTAATTAAAATTATAATTTGCTATTAGTATCTTTTTAAAAATATTTACAATTATTTTAGTAGGTTATGCAAGAAGTCTATTAAAGCAATTAAATAATCCCTATATTAAAATTGATAATATTGTAAAAGAGATTACTGTTGGTGTTACAAATAATGCTTCTACAATTGAAGGAACAGTTTTTGTAAAACAGTCACCTATTAATGGAACTTTGCGTGGGAATAATAATAAAGTATATCAAGATAAATTGTTAACTTTACCAAAAATTGATATTACAGTACGTTTTTCTTATTATGGTACTAGCAGTAACACCTATAATTTATCTTATCAATATGATGTTGCGTCTAAAGTAGTTAAAGATTGACGTGGTGTTGATAAAAATAATCTCAGTGTTTTACAAAGTGATTTTAACTTTTTTGAAAATTATACAACCCTTGATAAAATAACAAGTTTAGAAAATGATTATCGTGAAGAAATAATTGGTGTTGTTAATATATGAGAAAATAATAATCCAATGGGAGCAGGAAATAAAGATAATAATTATCCCGTTGAATTTTCAAATCGGAATTCGTTTGCAATTAAGTTAAATCAAGTTAATGTTGGACGGAATAATAACAATAATTTACGAGTTGGAACCTATAATACTAGTGTGACAGCAACAAAAGGATCACTAAATTATCAAGGAACATTCACAACTAATTCAATTTATGTAAAAGCAGCGCCAATTGAACATCTTACAGTACCATCATTGTTTGCAGATAGTTCATGGACACAGCAACAAGCTTATCGGCAAATTAAAACTAGTATTTTAAGTCAAGTTGCAAGATATGGTTTAAATTTAACAGATAGTGATTTTAGAATTAGTGGAATTTCAGAAAATAATGTTGAAAAATTACCAACTGGGAATAAAGCAATTACCATTACTGCTGTGGGAAATGATAATGTTGTTAGTGGAACAGCAGTTGTTGATTTAATTGTAAATTCAGTTAATATTAGAAAATATAATAGTGCACTTAAACTAGGCTTTCAAAAAGTAAATGATTCAATTGGTGAAACAATAAACAGTATTTTTGCACAATTACAACAAGTAGTTAATAAAGATGGATATAACATTGTAAATTTCCGTGAATATTTTAATGTTGTTATTTTGACTGAAGATAATCGTGAATTAGATGCTAATGATGTCTTTTTAGAAGAAGGTAATTATTGATATTATATTAAAGTAACAAGTTTTGGAGCAAAATATTTTGAGGGAAAAATATCAAATATTTTGATTGTTAAAAAATAGGAAAAAAATAATTTAATTGCCTAAATTTAGGGAAAATGTTAAAATGTTTACACAAATTAAAATAGGGTTAAATACCAAAGGGGGAACAGAATGTTTAAAAATAAGCCAACATATGGAAGTAAATTTCCAGATTTAGAGTTGCTTGATACTGAAGAAGAACGCCGAAAATATGAGGAGGAAGTTAAAGAATTATCTAAACAGGAGCAGAAACGTTTTAGTTATTTGTCACCAACTCAGCACAATGATTTTTCACAACGACGAATGTTTTGGGATAGTCCACTTGAATGAGTGGGACGAAGTTTTATTATTTTTGGACAGTTACTAGCAATTGTTTTAGCTTATTTTATTGGTCAAAAGGCAATTTTAGTTGCTTTAAGTAATTATCTTGATCCAAATATTAAAGTTTTTGCTGAGATTTATGTTAAAGACCTTTTAAGTTATGGGTTTTTATTTTTTAGTTTATTATTTAGTTTATTATATTTTATTCCGATGACAATGGTCCGAACTGCGGGTGCTATTTATGGATGAGGTATTGCTTATATTATGTTAGCAATTTTATATTTTTTATTTGTTGAAATTTTATGTGCAATTTTATTGATTCTAGGAAGTATTAAAGGAAATCCCACTGAACCAATTAATATTTGATTATTAGTTTTTATTGTTTTGGTTCTAATAATTACTTCTATTTGAATTGTTGGAGCATGCCTCTTAATTGTTAAATCAGATGATGTTAAACGAAGAATTAATTTAGAAGTTTAGGGGAAAAAAGAAAATGATGACACTTACAGAAAGATTAGAAGAATTAACCAAACAATTACAACAAAATGTTTATGAAAAAGAAGAAATTTTTAATTTAGCAATGTTAGCGATGCTAAGTGGTGAATCAATTTTTCTTTTAGGAAAACCCGGAATTGCTAAATCGTTAGTTTCACGTCGTTTAAAGCATGCTTTTAAAAATGGTACTATTTTTGAATATTTAATGAATCGTTTTTCAACACCAGAAGAAATTTTTGGACCAATTTCAATTGAAGATTTACAAAAAGGAGTGTATAAGCGCTTAATTGATAAATATTTACCAACGGCTGAAATTGTTTTTTTAGATGAAATTTGAAAAGCGGGACCATCAATTCAAAATACTTTATTAACAATTATTAATGAAAAGATTTTTCGTAATGCTGGAGTAGATATAAAAGTGCCAATGAAATTATTAATTTCAGCGTCAAATGAGTTGCCAGCAGAAGGACAAGGTCTTGAAGCGTTATATGACCGTTTTATTATTCGTTATATTGCACAAGGGTTAAAAGACGAAGAAAACTTTAATGATATGATTGCTGGAGTAACTGAATTAGATGTAAAAGTTGATGAAGCTTTACAAATTACACATGAAGAATATGATACATGACGAAAAGAAATTAATAAGATTAAAATAACACCAGTAACCTTTGATTTTATTTCTCGATTTCGAAAAGCAATGTATATTGCGACTGAAGGTGAATATTATATTTCAGATCGTCGTTGAAAGAAGATTGCTCATTTAATGAAAGCTTCAGCATTTTATAATGGTCGTGATACAGTTGATAAAGCTGATTGGTTAGTCATTCCATATTGTATTTGAGATGATGAACAACAAGAAGAAACATATAATGCTATTTTTAATGAATTTTATTTAGATGCTTTAACGTATGATGTTCGTGAAAAAAAGAATCATTTAAGCAAAGAATTAGAAGAATTATCAGCTCAGTATGAAGATATTCAAGAAGTTAATAGTCGCAAAAGTGAATATTTGGATGTTTTTGATGGAAAATTACAAGGAACATTTCACCGAATTTTTTGAAAAAATCAACAGTATCCAATTTGTTTTATTCGTGTTGAAGATTTTATTGATGCTCGTCATAATAAGACACAACCCACATTAATTGAATTATATTATGGTGAAGATTTAGATAATATGGCAGATGTTTTGCAAACAGAGATTAGTTATGTTAATGATAGTACTTTTAAAATTATTAAAACAAATGAAGAAATTAAAATTGAAATTAAGAATTCAAAAGTGGATAATAATTCAAAACTTGAAAAAAGAATTTTAGCTGTTGAACGAGAAATTGATAGTTTAACAACTGCTTTTCCGGATGAAAAAGAACGATTATTATCTTTAAATTTCCTCTTTTTTAAAGAACGTTTTATGTTGGCAGTTAATAATGCCTTTAGTGATAATAAAATAAATTTTAATGAAAATTGGTTAGAATTAGAACAATTTTCAAATTCAGAGCAAAAAAATAAATAATAGTAATTTTGAACAATTAACAAAAAATTAAATGAGTAAAACAAGGGAGGATTTAATGTGAATCCATATTTAGAGCAAAAAGCGGGAGTTCAACTAGCTAGTAAGTTAACAGCATTAAAAAATACGGATTTAGTTAATCCAAGGTTTGCTCTGATGAAAACAACGAATCGGTGATTAAGTGAAATGTTTGACCAAGCTGTTAATAATTTTTATGATCATCAAATTGAAAATGAAATTATGAAAATTAAGTTAGATTCAAATATCGAAAAAGAAATTTATTTATTTCATTGGATTAAAGTTAATGGTTATGATGGTTTAAAAAAGAATTATGCTTCAACACAAGATTTTTTATTTAAAGTTAATTCACCATTTTATGATCGGCTAAATTATTATCGTTATGAATTTAATAAAAAACAAAACAATAATCCAAATATGTTATTTCGTGATTTTATTGGAATTTGAGAATCTATTTTAATTAAAAGAATTAATGATTATCGTTTTGCAAAAATTGAAGAATTAAGAACAAAGTTTATGCAAGATTTATATAATAAAGTGGAAATTTATAATAAAGCTAATAGTTTATTAAAAACAGTATGAAACTTTTTTGGCAAAATATGAAATCCAGTAGAATTAAAAAAAGGTGTTAATATGTCAGTCATTGATAAATTTGCAAAATTTTTGGAAACTAATCCAGCAATTATGGAAATTGCAACATTATTAGGGCGTTTTCAAGGTGAAAGTAATTTAATTGAACAACGAATTTTAGAAGAAATTGTAATGGATTATGAATGAAAACCAATTGGTTCTTCACCAGAAGAAATTATTGGAGCAACTGAATCTAAAGATTTAGAACATATGTTTCCCGCCGAATTAGTTTTATTAAAAGATCCAGTTTTAAAATATATTTTTTATAAAAAATATATTGAGGGCAAATTAACAACATTTGAATTTTTATCACAAGATAAAGTTCCCAAAAAACAAATTAAATTACGAACAATTGAAACATATGTTCCTGAAGAAAAAGGGCCAATCATTTTATCAATTGATACCTCTTCTTCAATGCGAGGTAGTTCCGAACAAATTGAGAAAGCTCTTGCTTTAGCAATTGCAAAAATTGCTTTAGCAGAGCATCGCCCTTGCTACATGATTAATTTTTCTAAAAGTTTAGATGTTTATAATTTATCTTCTTTAAAAGATTCACTACCAAAATTAATTGAATTTTTGTCAAAAAGTTTTGCTGGGGATACAGATGTTGAGCCAGCATTAGAACATACTTTAACAGTAATGGATAGTAATGAATATTTTAATGCTGATTTGTTATTAATTAGTGATTTTTTAACTTCTGATTTATCACCTGATTTAATAACAAAGATAAATTTATTAAAACAGCGTCGGAATCGCTTTCATGCTATTGTTATTGGGACAATGGGTGCAGAAAATGTAGAAACAATTTTTAATAATGCTTGAATTTATGACCCACGTGACCCATTTGCTTCAGAACGAATAATTGCTTCGTTAACAGGGCAAATTGTAAAGAAATATGATAAAGTTCCTAATGCAAAAGCAATTTTAGGACAAATGAGAACTGCAAAGGAGATTAGCAAAAATGTTAAGTAACAATACTTTTAATTATTTGTTAGAAAACCAAAAAAAATTAGATAAGCATATTTTAACAAAATTTAACTTAAATGATAATGAAACATTTGAGAAACGAATTTTGGCTTTTTTAGTTGAGTTAGCAGAATTTATTAATGAACAACGTGATTTTAAATATTGAAGTGTCAAACCGGCTTCAGCAAAAGATATTTTATTAGAAGAATATATTGATGGAATTCATTTTTTAATTAGTATTGGTAATAGTTTAACCGTTGACTTTAAAACATATCAATACCATAATGAATGTTGTCAGGAAAATATTAATTTGACAAAACTTTATTTAGATTGTTTTGCAGTTGCATCAGAACTAATTAAAAATCAAACATCAGAAGTTTATTTTAAAGTTTTAAATCAGTATTTAATAATTGCTGAACAGTTAAAATTTACTGAAGATGATTTACTTACCGCTTATAATAAAAAAAATAAAATTAATTTTACTCGCCAAGAAAATAATTATTAAAAAAATTTTTTATAAAAATTATAAAACATTTTTTTAATCAGTATCAAGACTACTTTTCCGATTTTCTTTAAATTCTTCTAATGTTTTAATAAAAATTGCTGCTGTTGGACACACCATTTGTGCTTCCACTAACTCCTTATCATTATCAATGGTATTTGCAAAACCATCATCATCCATAAAAAATGTTTCAGTTTCATCAATCATAATACAGCTACCACAAGAAATACATAAGTCAGTATTTACATATGTTCTTTTTTTTGATATATCACGATTTGCCATATTTATCACTCCATTATTTATTTACTATAATAATAATAATAATAATAATAACAAAAATTTTAATAATAATATATAATTTTAATGTAGTTTAAAAAAAGTTGGAGGTTTAACATGGAAACTAGAATGGAGAAATTTGCCCAGCTACGTGAAATGATTAAGAAAGAGATTGAGATTGATCAAGAAATTAATCAAACTAGTCAAGTCATTAATAGTTACATGGCGAAGTTAAACGCTATTGATGATAATTTTTTTGGTAGTGTTAAATCAGATTTTGAACAAGAATTTAGTTGAGAAAAAGCATATTTGGATAAAAACCCAGATGAACAACCATACCCATCTGATTTTAAATATGATTTGCAACAATTGCTAGAACAAGTTGTTAATACAACTAAAGCAACAATTCAAACTAATCAAAAAAATGACCAATATGCTGGTGATGTTATGCATAATATTTTAATTGCTGAAACATTGTTAAATAAACCAACATATCAAAAATATCAAGCAATTTTAGAAAGTATTTTAGCAGAAAAAATTACTTATCATCGAGTAAGTGATAAAATTCAAGCAGAAAATAGTGATTTTAAAATTAATTCAGCTAATATTGAATTTAGTACAATTGCACATATGCGTAAAAATGATCAACGATCAACAGCAGAAATGCTAAAAGAATCAATTGCTCTTTTAGAAGAAAAACATAATAATGTATTAGTTGTTTATCGAAAAATAAAACCAGGTTATAAAATGTTATTTAGTACTATGCTTTTGCTTGTTGTTTTATTAGCTATTTGTTTAGTTTTAATCTTTATGTTATAGAAAATAGGAGTAGGTGATGAAAATAAATATTGCGATTGATGGCCCCGCTGGTAGTGGAAAATCTTCTGCTGGTTATGAATTGGCCAAAAAACTAAATTATCAGTTTATTGATACTGGGTTAACTTACCGTGCTTTTACTTATTTTTGTGTAAAAGTTGGAGTTAATTTTACAAATCATCATCAGTTACAAGCACAATTAACAAACTTTAATTATCAAGTGATTAATAACCGTGTTTATGTCAATGGGAAAGATATTACTGATAAGTTGCAAACTGATCTTGTTCTGGATAATATCAACAAAATTACTGGACTTGATTTTATTCGAGCAGCAATGGTTTGCCTGCAACAAAAATTAATGATTAAAAAAGGTAATGTTGTTGTTGGACGAGATATTACTACTGTTGTTCTTCCTGATGCTGAAGTGAAAATTTACTTAACAGCGAGTATTACAGCGCGAGCTAACCGCCGATGAAATCAAAATCAAGAAAACCATATTGTTCCGAATAATTTGGCAGAAATTACTGCTAAATTAAAAGAACGAGATTATGTTGACACAACCCGAGCGGTTGGACCATTAAAAATTGCTCCTGATATAGTTATTGTGGATAGTAGTAAGTTAACATTTGAACAAACGGTAACTAAAATTTATGAAATAGTATGTAATTATAAGAAAGCAGGAAAATAAATGGCACAAAAAGGAACTGTTGCAATTGTAGGGCGTCCAAATGTTGGGAAATCAACATTATTTAATCGTGTTATTAAAAATCGCCTTGCAATTGTTGAAGATACTCCTGGTGTAACACGCGATCGAATTTATGCTTTCTCAGAATGATTAACAAGAGAATTTTTAATAATTGATACGGGGGGAATTACATTAAATAATACGGCAATGTTTGCACAAGAGATTAAAATGCAAGCAGAAATTGCAATTGCAGAAGCTGATATTGTTATTTTTGTTTTATCGTACAAAGAAGGAATTACCCCAGATGATGAAATGGTTGCAAAAATACTATATCGTGCTAAAAAACCGGTTCTTTTAGTTGTTAATAAATATGATAAGCAAGAAAAAGAAAGTGAATTGTATGAATATATGACATTAGGATTTGGTGAGCCAATTGCTGTATCTGCTACTCATGGAATTGGAATTGGTGATTTATTAGACCAAGTAATTTCTCATTTAGATCAAATTCCAGTTCAACCAAAAACAGAAGGAATTCATTTTTCTTTAATCGGTAAACCAAATGTTGGAAAATCTTCTTTAACAAATGCTATTTTAGGTGAAGAACGAGCCATTGTATCACCAATTGCAGGAACAACAACAGATTCAATTGATACATCATTTAAACGGAATAATCAACTTTATACTGTGATTGATACTGCTGGAATTCGTAGAAAAGGGAAAGTTTATGAAAAATTAGAAAAATATAGTGTTCTTCGTGCTGTTAGTGCAATCGAACGAAGTGATCTTGTTTTATTAATTATTGATGGGACAGTTCCTATTACTGACCAAGATACAAATATTGCTGGTATTGCATTTGAACAAAATAAACCAATTATTTTGGTAGTTAATAAGTGAGATGCGGTAATGGAAAAAAATGAACGGTCAATGAAAAAAATTGAACAAAGTATTCGTGGATATTTTAAATATCTAAATTATGCGAAAATGGTTTTTGTTTCTGCTTTAGAAAAAAAACGATTACATATTTTATTTCAAACAATTGATGAAGTTTATGTTGTTTTAACGCAGCGAGTAAAAACTAGTGTTCTAAATGAAATTTTAGTAAAAGCACAATTGTTAAATCCACCACCAGATTTTAATGGTGGGCGTTTAAAAATTTATTATGCTACTCAGCCTGAAGGTGTTGTGCCAACTTTTATTATGTTTTGTAATAATCCAAAATATCTTCATTTTTCTTATAAAAGGTTTCTTGAAAATCAACTTCGAGAATATTTTGGATTTGAGGGAGTACCAATTAAAATATTATTTAGAGAGAGAAAGTAACGAGGAAAATTATGATGAAAAAAACACAAAAAAATATTACTGTTATTGGAACAGGAGCATATGGGACAGTTTTAGCAAATGTTTTGACAGATAATGATCATAACGTTATTATGTATGGAATTGATAAGAAAGAAGTTAATGATATTAACAACGAACATTTAAATCGTCATTTTTTTGGTAATTTAAAAATTAATAAAGAAATTAAGGCCACAACAAATTTTGCTGAAGCAGTTGAAGATGCTGAATATATTATTTTAGGAATTCCTGTTGTTGCTATTAAATTAATAATTGAGAAAATCAATCAAACAGTAACAAAACCAGTTGTTATCATTAATGTTGCTAAAGGATTAGATCCTGAAACACACGAAGTTTTATCAAAATCAATTATAAAATTAATAAATCCAAAAATTTTAAAAGCATATGCAGGTATTTATGGTCCAAGCATTGCAAAAGAAGTTTTACAACGAAAACCAACGTGTATTATGGCAGTTTCACAGGATTTAGTAATTGCGCAAGAAGTTCGTGATTTGTTTAATAATGAATATTTTGTTACTTTTGCTAATACGGATGTGATTGGTAGTGAATATGCGGTTGCTTTAAAAAATGCAGTAGCAATTGCCTCAGGAATTTTTAATGGTCTTTATGAATCTGATAATGCTAAAGCATCATTAATTACAATGGGGTTAAATGAGATTCAACTTTTTGCCAAAACAAAAGGAGCTCAAATTGAAACTTTTTTTAACTTTGCAGGATTAGCTGATTTAATTTTAACAACTACCTCAAATAAATCAAGGAATTATTCGCTTGGTTTTGCAATTGCTCAAGTTGATGATGCTCAAAAAGTTTTATCAGAGCAAGTAAAAACAGTAGAAGGTGTTTTAACTTGTAAAACAATTGTGTTAGATGCGCGTGCAAATAATATTACATTACCTTTATTTGAAGCTTTATATGATATTTTATATAATAATAAACGACCAAGTGTAATTATTAATAATGTTTTTACAAAAGCAATATTATCCTAAAATTGCGGCCATTTTTATGTTATAATTACTATACAAAAATAAAGAGTATGTAATTATTGATGAAATGGAAGGGCATAAAATGAATTTTAAACATTCTTTTAACAATGGTTTAGGCAACAAACCAGAAAGTAACCAACAGCAAACTTCTCTTAACCAGGAAAATAATTTTAATGTTTCACAACAAAATTATCAACAAAAAAGACCTAATCAAAATTATAATCCAGTAACATCTGGACAGGTCGGACAAAATATTTCGCAACAACAATATTCATCAACAAGAAATATTGGTTCACAACAATATCAACAACAAAATGGTAATAGTCAAAATTATAATCAACTTAGTACTAACCAAGGGGCTCAATCAGCGTCGCAATATCAACAACAAAATATAAATGAACAATATTCTCCTAATGTTAATAATTGAGAACAACAAAATAACCAACAAATAAATACTATGCAAGAAAATTCACAACAATTATCGGGACAAGAAACTCAATCTCAAACGATTGCTGAACGAATTGCTAATATGCAAAATCGTACTTCAATTAAACCATTAGATTTCTTAAATGCCCCAATTGATCCAAATATTAAAGTTGGACTTGGCAAAAATATGAATATTGGAATACCATGACCACCCGATTTATTTGATGATAAGCAGCAAGAAGGAACTAATAGCAAAAAACATCAAGCAAATATTGAAAAAATTCAATGTCAATGTAAAAATTGTGCAAAGAAAATACGTCCTTGATTAACTGTTTTTATTACTATTTTAATTGTTTTAGCTATTTTAGGTGGTTGTATAAGTGCTATTTATGGTTTTCGTCCGCAATTAAAAGATTGACTTTTAAAAGATGAAGTAGCAACTGAAAATGCAAATGCAGTTGTTTAAGGGATAATTCTTGTTTAAGAATTTAATTTTTAAACCATATTTAAAAATATGGTTTTTTCTTTTACAATATAATTATGAGATTTTAATAGAAAGTAGGGAATTATGACTAAAATTAAATTAATTGCATTAGATATGGATGGAACTGCTTGTTCATTTCATCAAGGGATTCACGAGGCAAATATTATGCCAATTATTAAAGCACAAGAAATGGGGGTACGAGTTATTTTTGCAACAGGACGACCAGTATTAACTTCGTTATCAGAAGCTATTAAAGTAAAAATGGATTATTTTCATCAATACTTTATTGGTTTTAATGGTGCATGTATTTATGATATTAAGACACATACAATTGTTCATCAACAAACCTTGTCTACTTCTCAAGTTAATTTTTTATTCCAATTGGCAAAAAAATATCATAAAAAATTATGATGTTATACTGATGATTTAACCAAAGTTATTGTTAATTTTAATCCTGTTGCTGAAAATAATCCTGAATTAGCATTTTTTGATGGAGAGTTTATTCAATATGATTCTGCATTAACAATTCAAAATAAAAGTTATAAATGTATTGTAATGGATGTTCATGAAAACGACGATTTTATTATTGCAGCTCGTGGGCAAAATATTGAAATTGCAATTGATGCCTCAGGAACAGCAGAAATAAATGCTCCAGAGATTAGTAAATTAGCTGGTTTGAAATGAATTTCATCCCAATGGAATATTGCTTTATCAGAAATGATGGCAATTGGTGACAGTATGAATGATTATTGAATGATTAAAAATGTAGGATTGGGAATTGCAATGGAGAATAGTCAAGAACAAATCAAGGCAATAGCAAAAGAAGTAACGACAACCGTTGAAACAGGTGGTGTTGCAAAAATGATTGAAAAATATATTCTCAATAATAGAAAATAATTATATAATTGTTAAGAAAAGAGAAAAAGAGGAGAAATAATAAAATGAAAGTTAAACAACCAATTTTATTGGCAATTCTTGATGGGTGAGGGATTGCACCTGATTCAAAAGGAAATGCTGTAACACAAGGGCATATGGTCAATGTTGAAAAGCTAAAAGCAAAATATCCATGAGTCTCAGCACATGCGGCAGGAGAATGAGTTGGTTTACCAGAAGGACAAATGGGAAATTCTGAAGTTGGACATATTCATTTAGGAGCAGGTCGCATTAAATATGAATCATTAACTTTAATTAATAAAGCAATTAAAGATGGAACATTTAATCAAAATCCAGAACTTTTAGCTGCAATTAATTTTGCAAAAAAAAATAATGGTGCTTTTCACATTATGGGATTATTTTCAGATGGTGGTGTTCATTCACATTTAAACCATATTTTTGCTGCTTATAAATTAGCAGCACAAGAAGGAGTAAAAGAAATTTACTTGCATATTTTTGGTGATGGACGTGATACGAAACCAGAATGTATTAAAATTTATCTTAAACAATTTCAACAATTACAAAACGAATTAAAAGTTGGCGAAATTGCAACCATTGGTGGTCGTTATTACGCAATGGATCGTGATAAAAAATATGACCGAGTGCAGGTTGCTTATGATGTTTTAGTTTCAAGAAAAGGCTCGGAATTTAGTGACCCAATAGAATATATTGACCGTGAATATCAAGCTGGCCGTAATGATGAATTTTTAATGCCAGCATATAATATTAATACTCCAAGAGGTTATATTAAATCAGGTGATGCTGTCTTTTTTGCTAATTTTCGTCCTGATCGTGCTATTGCAATAGCTTCGGCTTTAACAAATCCTAATTTTCCGGGTAATGATGCACAAACTTATTTTATGCCAAAATTATATGATATTTATTTTGTTTCAATGATGGAATATGCAGAAACAGTTGCTTCAAAACATGTTGCTTTTAAGCCAATTGAAGTTATTAATGGTTTAGGAGAATGATTAAGTAAAAAAGGTTACCGTCAATTGCGAATTGCTGAAACAGAAAAAATTGCTCATGTTACATTTTTCTTTGATGGTGGAAAAGATTATTTTAAAAATGGTCTAGCAACACAAGCCGAAATTACATTACCAGGGGCTTCAGCAGATTTAATTCCATCACCAAAAGTAGCAACTTATGATTTAAAACCAGAAATGTCATCGTATGAAATTAATGATAAATTAATTGCTGAACTTAATCGAAATGAATTTGATGTTATTATTTTAAATTTTGCAAATTGTGATATGGTTGGGCATACTGGAATCTTACCAGCCGCAATCGAAGCAGTTAAAGCTATTGATGATTGTCTTGGCAAAATTTATGCAGCAATTGAGAAAGTTAACGGAATTATGATTATTACTGCTGACCACGGAAATGCTGAAATTATGATTGATGAAACAGGGGATCCTAATAAAAAGCATACTTCACAATTGGTTCCAATTATTATTACAAAAGAGGGGTTACAATTACGAAAAGATAATCCGGCAATTGCTGATATTGCTCCGACAATCTTAGATTTATTAGGTGAAGAAATTCCCCCTGAAATGACACAACCATCATTAATTATTAGACTTCTTGCATAACCTAGTTATTTTAAAATTCCTATNAAATATATTTNATAGNAATTTTAAAATAACTAGGTTATGCAAGAAGTCTATTAAAAATAAAAATAAAACTTAAAAATAACATTCCAATGATAATACTATAAATAATTATATAAGTTAATATATTTGTAGAAAAAGTAATTATTACTGGAATAATAATAATACCTAACAATAAGCTAAAGATAGCATGCCCGAAGACATGTTCAATCATTAGACCTAAGGTTAAATGCTCAGTTCCAACTAAATTAATTATATTATTTTTTTGAATACGACTTAAATGCCCAAGACAACATCCTATTAAGATTTGACTTCCACCTAAACCAATTGTTAAATATAAAATATGCGATAATTGGGTTTGAAAGGGGAAGAAGGCAATTGTTAATCCTAATAATAATGCAATGGCAATTATAGCAATAATTGTATTACAAATAATTTGGTGTTTAATATTATTATTGTTTATTTTTAGTAAATATCCAAATAAATAACTTATTTTTCGAATAACATATAAACTACCTATCACTATAATCATAATTGCGGTGTTATTAAAAATTAAAATAGGAAAAATGTAACCAAATACTTCATTAATACTGTATAAAAAACTTGATGAATATAAATAACTTCAAAATTGTTTGTTTTTTTGGAGTACTTTTCAACTATTAGGATTAATTTTAAAAGTAATTTCTTCTGTTTGAATATCATGGTTGAAAAAAATTAAACTAAAGTTAATTAATGTCAATAGACTAAAATATCCTTGTAAGGAAATTTTAGCTGTTAATTCTGTTAAAAAGTATTGTATTAAAAAAGGAATTATAATTGTAACAACACTTCCTAAAATAAAATAAAGACTAGGGTTTGTTTTTAACTGATGTTCACGGGTATAACTACGGATAATTTCCATTGAAAAAGGAACCATTCCAGCAACAAACATTCCTGTACAAAAAAGCAGTAAGGGATAAAAATAAATAATTAAATTATTATCAAAAAAATTAGCAGTCATTAATAACGAGAGAAAAATAAAAAGAAAAAAACTATTAATTTGAAGGATAAAGGTATTACTATTTTTCTTTTTAACTTTAGCCCATAATGGGGTAAAAAAGAACATTGCAGTGGGAACTAATAAGAAGAATCAAATTTTTGTTAAACCAAATTTATCAAAAATTGTAAATGGAATAAATGAAAATAGTGCTCCCATCAAGATTCCCTGAATTATTATTATTTTTCAATTTCGTAATTTATTTGTCATTTTTATTATCACATCCTTTGCTTTATGGTATTTATCATATTATTGCTTTTTAGTGTAGGGTTTAAAAAAACTTTTCTTTTTTAACTTACTTTTTTAAAAAATTAGAGGACGTTATCACGACTTTTAAATAAATATTTAACCATTCAAGGGACCACTCTTTTTCTATTAATTTTTTCATTTCAACTTCATTAATTATAAATGAATAATCCAAAAAAAGTAAGAATTAATGGAATATTTTTCAAATTATTAAGTTCTTTCTTTTAATTCGTTGTACAATGATATTATGAGTATTAATTTACTAGTGTATAAAAAGGAAATAAATAAAATGAAAAAATCAATTGATACAATCAAAATGTTGGGAATTGAAGCAATTAATAAAGCAAATTCAGGCCATCCAGGAATTGTTCTTGGTGCTGCGCCAATGGCATATACTTTATTCACAAGACACTTAGTTGTTAACCCACAAGTGGATAAATGAACAAATCGTGATCGTTTTGTTTTAGCAGCAGGACATGGTAGTGCTTTATTATATTCGTTATTGCATTTATCAGGATTTGATCTTAATATTGATGATTTACGAAATTTTCGTCAAGTTGATTCAATTACGCCTGGTCATCCGGAATCACATTTAACGCCCGGAGTGGATGTGACAACGGGTCCTCTTGGCCAAGGACTTGCAGCAGCAGTTGGTTTAGCGTTAGCAGAAACGCATTTAGCAGCAAGATACAATACCAATAAATATCCTCTTTATGATCATTATACTTATGTTTTATGTGGTGATGGTGATTTACAAGAAGGAGTTACACAAGAAGCAATATCTTTAGCAGGACATTGAAAACTAAATAAATTAATTGTATTATTTGATTCTAATGATGTGCAATTAGATAATATGGTTAATGTTTCACAAAGTGAAAACATTGCTGATCGTTTTAAAGCAGCAAATTGAAATTATCTTTTTGTCAAAGATGGTAATTATATTGAAGCAATTGATCAAGCTATTATAAAAGCAAAAAAAAGTGATAAACCAACATTAATCGAAGTAAAAACAATAATTGGTGATGGGGCAACAAAACAAGGTACACCAGCAGTACATGGGGCGCCGTTAGGAAGTGATATTGAAACAGTTCGTAAAATGTTAAAATGAGATTATAAACCATTTGAAGTTCCTAGTGAAGTTTATAAGGATTTTGAAATCAATTTTAAACAACGAGGAATTAAAAAATATCAGGAATGATTAGAAATGTATCAAGGTCTTTGCAAAGAAAATTCTACTTTAGCTAAAGAACTTGATGATGCCGTTTATGGTAATTTTAATTTTAATCCACAAGATTTTCGTGATTTAAAACCAATTAAGCCACAAGCAACACGAATTAGTAGTGGAGCAATCCTTGACCGTCTTTCTAATATTATTCCAGCTTTAATTGGTGGTAGTGCTGATTTAAGTGGTAGTACAAAAGCAAAGGGAACTGATGGTGTTTATAGTCCTGAAAATCGATTAGGCCGTAATTTAGCTTATGGAGTGCGTGAATTTGCAATGGCAGCCATTAATAATGGAATTTGTTTACACCGTGGATTAATTCCTTTTGCAAGTGGTTTCTTTGTTTTTGCTGATTATATGAAGCCAGCTATTCGTTTAAGTTCATTAATGGAAATTCCAGCTATTTATATTTTATCGCATGATTCAATTGCTGTTGGTGAAGATGGTCCAACGCACCAACCAATTGAACAATTAGCAATGTTACGTAGTCAGCCAAACTTAAATGTTTTTCGTCCAGCTGATTTTAATGAAACATTAGGAGCTTATCATATCGCTTTACAGTCAAAACATACTCCAAGTGTTATTTTAATTACACGACAAGATTTACCAGAATTAGAACATTCAAATGTTGAGGCAGTGAAAAAAGGAGCTTATCAAGTTTATGGACAAGAATATAATAATGATGTTGTATTGTTAGCAACTGGTAGTGAAGTTAGCATGGCGATTGCTGTTGCAAACAAATTAGAACATGATAAAAAAATTAAAGTAAAAGTAGTATCAATGCCTTGTTGAGAATTATTTGAGCAGCAAGATGCTGCCTATAAACAGAAATTGTTAGAACCAACAGCTTTAATTGCGTCAATTGAATTAGGAGCAACCTTTGGTTGAGAACGTTATACTTCTAATGGTTTAAATTTTGGAATTAACACTTTTGGACAATCAGGACCATTTCAAGATGTATTAGAATATTTTGGTTTTAATGTAGAAAACATTGTTAATGCTATTAATAAAAAAATGCAATCATCATAAAAATAATAATTGCATTTTTTATTGTTCTCTTGTTTATTTAACTATCATATTTTAAATAACGTTGTCAAAAAATGGGAGCTAAACTACGTAAAATAAAAGGAACAACAATTTGAATAATTGGATATGTAAAAAGAAAACTATGAATAAAGTTATAAACAATGGAATATAATCAATTACTATAACCTGGTCAAACTGAATCAGGGAATAAAGTTGTTCAAATTAAAACACCAACTAATACTTGTGACAAGTAAATAATAGTAATAATACTAAAACAAATAATAATATAATTAACATAAGTAATATATTTTTTGTCATTATTAACTTTAAAACGCATAAAACCTGCAATTGTTGGAATAATCATTGGAACAAAATAATCTAATAAATATGATCATGGTGAAACAATAAAATTTGAAGCAATAAATAGCAATGACATCAGGGCACTAATACTCCCAGCTATAAGACCAGCGATTGCTGAGTGTAAAAAAGCAATAACGATAAGTGGAAGATATTTTAAACCAATGCCACCACCATATGGTAAGTTAGGCAATAATGTTTCTAAATATGCTAAAGCTAAGGTCACTGCTACAAACATCGCAATAATAACAATATCAAATGTTTTTCATTTTCAAATTCCTAAATTAATTAAAAATCGTTTTCGTTTCATAGTATTAGTAAATAATAAATCACTAACCTTTATTTCATAACTATAAATAATAATATTACTAATTAAATTAAGAATATTCAAACTAATAATATTTAAAATAATAAACTGAAACTTATAATTAATATATTCTTCATAATTTGTTAATCAAACACTTATTGCAGATATGATACTAAATATTAAACCAAGTCCACAAGTCATTAAACAAAAAACTCATATATTTTTAAAATATTGGTCATTATTTAAATGAAATAGTTTACTTAATCTTGATAGTGGTAAAATACTAAGCGTTATTAAAATACCAAGGTATAAACTTATGACAATAAAAATTGTTGCTTTATTGTATCATAAAATAATGTTTTGTTGGTTTAACTTAACCTTAAAAGATGGGGGTCTAACCATATAAGAAATCTCCTTACACAAATAATTTTGTAATTAACTTCTATGAAAGTGAGCATCAAATTAAATTTATTAAATTAAATAAATAACGAATTTGAACTCCTTACGCTAGTGTTAACTAGATCAGGTTCGAAGAGTATTTCTCAAACTTATGTTTTATAAGTTACCTCTGTAAATTACAATATTATCTTAACATTGTTGGAAAAAACTGCAAGAAATTTTAATAATTTATTATAAGAAATTTTAATAATTTATTATAAGAAATTTTAATAATTTATTATATAATAATGTATATGGAATTAGAGGCAAAGATATGTTTAAATGATGAAGACAAAAAAAAACTGAACAAAAAATAGTAAATTTAGAAACAGCTAGTGCTTTTGATGATGAAATTGAAGCATTTAGTGGGGTTAATTTTAGTGATGAAACAATTGACTTTAAAGTGCCACAATCAACACAAGTGATGGTAAATAAATCAGAAAATTCTGAAATTAGAAATACTGAACAACACATCAAACCATCGAACCAAGAGAATGTTAATAATATTCATAGCTTTGTTCAAAATGCACGTCATCAAATTAATAAATACAAAGAAGAATATAATGTTAATGAACATGAAAATGTTTTAGAACGTTTAGAACAATTAAAAAAATTACGTGATAGTTCACAAGTTCAACCAAATGAATTTCAACAAATGCTAAATCAAATTAAAGAACGGAATTTTAATGATCGAATGGCATATATTATGGATCGCATTAAAATTTCTCATCGTGATGATGATAAGTTAGAGTTAGACTATAATGGTGAACCATTAGAAGAGAATCTCCCAAAAGGGGTAAAAAAAAATAAAGTTACAATTACTGGTAATAAAAATGAAATTAATACTTTTAAACAAAACTTACCAAAAAAAATTTCTAATGATTTAAGTGAAATAGAAAATGTTACCATTACATTATCTATTAAACAATTTCAAGAAGTTGTGCGTGATACTGTCGAAGATGTTTTAGTTGAATTAGGAATTAAAAATAAAGATGAATAATTTTTATTTTGTTTGAATTTGTTGTTATTTTTGGATTGGGAGGAAGAATAAATGAAGATAGCATTATTTGGTGGTAGTTTTGACCCATTTCATACTGACCATTTAGCAATGATTAATCTTGTTAAAACAAAAATAGATATTGATGAAATTTGAATTATTCCAACAAATCAGAATCCTTTTAAAACACGAAAATTATCTCCCCCTACGGATCGTGTCGCAATGATTAATTTAGCAATCGCTGATTTAGTGGATGTTAAAATTAATTTAATTGAATTAGAAAATGCAAAGCCTAGTACAACATATGAAACTGTTTTAAAATTGCAACAGCAATTTCCTCATCATCAGTTTTGTTTTATGATTGGTTCTGATCAACTAGCATCATTAAATAAATGAAACAATATTAATGAATTAGCAAGAATGCAAACTTTTATTGTTTTCCAACGAAATGAACCAATTGATCAAACAATTTTAAAACAATATCAAGCAATGTTACTTCCATTTCATAATAATTTACATTTATCATCAACAATGTTACGAGAAGGAAAAAACATTGCATTACAATTGCCAAATATTACGAATTATATTAATAATAATTTATTATATTTGCCAGAACGACTAGGCCAAAATATGGATAAGGAACGCTATCAACATTGTTTAAATGTTGGCCAAAAAGCGCGGGAATTAGCATTAGTTCATAAGTTAAATCCGCAAAAAGTTTTAATTGCTGGGACTTATCATGATATTACAAAACAATGATTAGAACAAAAACAAAAAGCATATCTAACAAAATATTTACCAACGTTTTTATCAGAGCCAATTGCTACTTGGCATGCTTATACTGGTTATTGCCATTTAAAATATGATTTATTATTTAATGATGAAGATATTTTATCAGCAATTAAATGGCATACTGTTGGTCGACCAGAAATGACTTTATTTGAAATGCTAATTTTTGTTGCGGATAAAATTAGTAGTGAACGAAATTATTTAAAAGTTGATTATTATCGAACATTAGCCCAAAAAGATTTGGTAAAGGCATTTCAAGAATTATTAATAGTTCAATTTGAACGAGCAGTCGCGAAGCAAGGCCTTGAGCATTTAGGAAAAAATATACAATTGACTTATCAGCAGTGAAAAGAGGATAAATAACGTTATGAATTTAATTATTAGTGCAATGAAAGAGGAATTGGCAGCAACTTTAAATGTTTTAAAACCAACAATAGTTCATAAATATACCCAGATTGAAGTATATCAAAAAGATAATTGATTATTCGCAATTAGCAAAATTGGGTTAGTTAATGCTGCTATGACTTTAACAACCTTACTTAAAGATTATGCAATTAAAACAGTTTATAATCTTGGAACAATTGGGACTTTAAAACCAAATTTTAAATCATTATCAGTTTTAGCAATTACGGAAGCTTACTATACTTTTGCTGATGCCCAAGAGTTTGGTTATGCAATGGGGCAAATCCCTGGCGAATTACCTAGTTATTATAGTGATAAAAAATTAATAGCTACAATTACAACAAAAATGCCACACATTCAAACAGCAGTTTTAGGCAGTAGTGATATTTTTATTGATAAAATAGAATATTTTGAGCATATTAAAACTAAATTTAAAAATAAGATTGATGTGGTTGATATGGAAGGTTGTGCTTTTTTTCAAGTTGCTTTAAATTATCAGATTCCAATTGTTAGTATTAAAATTGTTACAGATTATTTAAAAGCAAATAAGAAAAGTTCAACAATACAATTTAAACAAAATTTATCACAAGCAGGAATTTTAATTTGTGAATTAATTTCAGCAGAATTATTTAATAATCAAGAATAAAAAATTAAAAATTAAGATATAATTTAAACAATGTTATCAAATAGAAAGAGGGATTAAATGCAAAACTTTATCAAATATTATTGTCGTGACTGACGGTTTTGATTCAAAATAATTATTGCATTAGTTGCTTTATTTGGATTACTAACTAATTATTTAACTAATTTACTGCATTTAGACAAAATGATTGTGATGGACAGTAATAACAAAGTAACATATTTATGAGCTGTTTATGATCAAACAGGCGCAATTAGTCATTGAAATTATGCTGGTTACACAATATGATGAATTTCATTTTTTACAACACAATCAAATTTTTTAGTATTAATTTGATTTGTAATTGCAATTATTTGCCATCGGCAAGAAGGAATTATTAAACCATTAAAAACATATTTCTCATTATCAGTTGCTTGTGTATATTACCGTTACTTGTTTAATTTACAATTTCGTATTATTACCAGCAATCTTAAAAAATAAAGATTTAATGTGAGGGCCTCTACAGTGAGCAGAACAAATTATTCTGCATGCTGTTGTACCAGTATTAACAATTATTTATATTGTTATCTTTGCTAAGTAGTCACCATGGAATGCATCTAAAGATTGCATATCAATATTTCTTTTTAAAAATTACAAATTCAAAAGTACAAGGTCTACCTGGTATTGTTTTATTTATAATTGCTATTATTTTAATTTCAAAAATTATTGCTGCTTTTGGAGGCTTATATCATTTTAGTATGGTAAAAGTTAAAAAACGTTATCAGCAAGCAAAAAATTTTTAATAAATATTTTACTCAGCAATTAAGTTGTTAAAAGTACTTCTGTGCTTTTTTTTATTCAGTAGACTTCTTGCATAACCTATTAAAATAATTGNNNATNTTTTTAAAAANATNNNNAATTATTTTAATAGGTTATGCAAGAAGTCTATTGTAAAAGTTTCCCCATGAAGTTTAAACAATGATGCTTGCAATCGTTCTGGAATATATTTAAATAAATCATTATTAATTGTTAACATATTATCTTTTTCAGAAATAAATTTATTACTTAATTTTATAAAAAAAACTAATATCCTTATTTAAGGTCATTTGTCCTGGTTGTAATTCCATCCCAGCTGAAATATCTAATCCCATTTTTTGAAATTGTTTATTAAAATTATTAAGAATTACTTGGTTACTTAATAGTTTATTTCAACTATCAACAAGTTTATCTTCACTGTCAATTTGTCCTTTTGAATTATCAAATTTAATAAATTGATTGTTAATAAAATTTCAAATTGGACGATAATCAAACTGTAAAAAACTATGTCCATAAAATTCACTTTTTTCTGTTGCAAAAATTCCAACAGTAAACCAAAAAATATAGTTAGTATTAGTAGAATTAATTGTTTTTGCATTATAAAAATTACTATCATCAACATAACCATAATAAATATCAACTCTTAAATTTTTGACAATATTTAATCCTAAGTTATTTTGTAAACCCAGCATAACATTACTACGAATCGATGGCATTAATCCATCATCGTAACCTCGAAGACTATTTAAGCCTCATTTGTTATTAGTCATAATTGATTGTGGCTTTAATAAAAGACCTAAATTTTTTGTTTCTTTTCATCATATATTAGTTGAAATCAAATTAAAACTTGTAGTAATAGAAAAAATAAATATCATTAAATAAAATAATTTTCGCAATTTTATTTTCTCCATTTTATCTTTTTTTGGTTTATAGGTTCAAATTCAATTATATTAAAAAAACAAGATAACAACTAAAACTTCAAAAATAACTTGAAAATAAAAAATCTAAGGTTTACTTAGATTTTTTATTTTGTTAGGTTTATACTTCGTTTGCATTAACTTGCTCTTGAATACTCATATGATTAATTTTATAAGTTGAAATTCAATATGTTATTAAATAGATTCCTGCCATTAAAATAAAAGTAATTGGAATCGTAATTCATGGGAATCCAAATGGAATAATTACTTTAGCAATTGCAATAAACCCATAAACACCTAGTCATAATATTAGTCACATTATCCCAACACCTAAAATCCATGCTAGAAAAGCAAACGGAGTAAATATTCCTAATGTTAAACTATTAATTTCACGATTTGAATATCCTAAAGCTTTCATCACAGCCATAAATTTTAAGAAATAATTAACAAATGATTCTGTCATAATATATACAATAATAATAGCAGTTATAATCGTAATAACAACAAAAATAATTGATAAGATACTTGAAATTCAAGCAAGTTTTTCAATAACTTGCGATTTAATAATTAAATAATCTGTTCCTCCAACCCCACTAGTTAATTGACCATTCATAAAATCATTCATTGAATAGGAACCATCTGAGGAAGAAAGATTAAATCGTGTTGTTTGATCAACTTGATCATAATATTTACTAAACTTACCATTAAATCATAACATTGGATTATCATCTTTGTTATCATATAGTTCACTAGAACTTGTATCAAAACCAAGAATTTTATTAGCAATAACTTGATTTACATACGCTCTTGGAACATCATATGAATTTTGAATCCCAACAACTTTATATTTAATATTTTTAGTAATTTTCCCAATTTTTAATAATCCTTGGCGTAATGCTTCTCGATATCAGTTAGTTGGAAACCCGGTTATTAAATCACCTATGCCATTAATTTCTTTATCAAATTTATTATCAAAAGGATGAATAATATAATAATCACCGTCTTCAGTTTCTTCTTTAGTGACCACTCTCTGATCAACAGGACTACTAAGGTCTAACAAGCCTGGTAACCGACGTCCTGTTGTTGCAGAAATCGTTGAATTTTGAAATTCACTTTGTTTAAAAGCATCAACTGGTAATTTTAAAACAAAATTTTTAATATTATAATAATCTTGAACTTTACCATTTTTATTTTCAAAACCAACACGTGTTTTGTTTCCAATTGTTAATTTTGTTAAATCAAGGGTAAACGGGTTGAGATTATCATCATACCAACCACTTGGTAACTCATATGACCACGCTGCTTGATCAACAGCACAATGAAGTGCATCATCACAATATTGTAACTGCTGAACACTAGTAGTAGTTTCAATTATTTTATCTAACAATAAATTATATTTACTTTCTGCGGTTTTATTTACAACCATTGGAATAAAATCTGTCCTAATATTTAAATTTTTACTATTATCTAAAATTTTTTTAATTGTTTGATTTGGAAAAATAATTGTTTTATTATTTACATTAATTCCATATGTTAGAAGAATAAAACTTGAATCTAATATATTTGTTGTATATCCGGTATAAACATCTTCATTTTTTGAATTATAAGTTGAAGTTCCAAAAGTAAAATTAAATTGTAATTTAGCCAAATCATCTTTTAACCACATTGCTCGAATTTTGCCTGGCATAATATCACTTGTTGCATATTGTGCACAATAAGTCCAACGGTCAATAATATTTGGGTCTGTTGGATGAACTGGTGATTTACCAAAAGCACGTGGCATTGTTGAACATAATAAAGTATCAATTTGATTTCGAATATCAACATTTTCACCATAACGTTTATACATATCATAAAAAGTATCAATTGATAAACTTGCTCCTTTTCCAACCATAAAATTAAAAATAATCATATTATTTAATTGTTGTGCATATAAATGAGAATTTTTAGCATTAATATCATTTTTTGTTGATAGCCATTCTCCATTATATAAATAATCACTTACTAAAGAATTTTTAATTAATGGATATGCTGCCTCAGATGAAAAACCAGGACCATTCCAGTCATACATTTCATAACGACTAAAAGGAATATTCCCAATAACGTTTGTATATTCATACTCGTTATCATAATTTAAATTGGCATAATAATCCTTACTAAATTTATTGATTCCTGTTGGAATTAAAGTTGCTAATGTTAAAAATAAACTAGCAACAAAAAATGTTAAAAAAAACCAACTAATTTTTTTCATTGAAACAGCCATCATCACAAAACGAAATTTTGTTGTAAATTTTTTAAAATGAAAAATATTACTAATAGAATAAACTAATTTTGAAGTTTTAATATTTTTATTTGGATTTAATAAATCTAATGGGCTGATTATTAATTGCCGAATTGCTGTTACTAAAATTGACAAACTACTAACAAGACCAATAATTCCAAAACAAATTGCAAATGGAATTAACGAAAATGAAAAGTTAACTGGAATAACAAAATAACTATTGAAAACACTCATAATAGGTAATTGTAAAAATACACCAATAATTCATCCAATCGGAACTCCAATTCCAGTTACTACAATCGCATGAGCTAAATAGGAACTAGCAATTGTTATTCCACTATAACCATTTGCTTTTAAAATTCCATTTGCAATTTTTTGTTGATTAATAATTTTTTTAATTAAAATTACTAATGTAAAAATTAAAATAATTAAGAAAATAAGACATAAAATAATTGTAATCGTACGATAAAATTTAATTGTAGTTCCTAACAAAGAATAACGTAAGTAAACTAACTTTGTTTCATCACGGCTTTGTAATGGGGCATTTTTATCACTTGGATTATTTAAACTTCAAAAATCAGCTGATAAATATTTTTTGAAATTTTCAAAGGCTGTACCTTTATTTTCCGGTAAACCAACATAATTAATATATAATGTAGAATTTTCTTCAATATCAGTGTTAGCAGCAATAGACTCACTACGATAAACTTTTTCAGAAACATAAATAATACCATCTGTTTTTGGATCTGGAAAAACATCAGTATCATAAATTGTTGGATAAATATTAGTTGTATCTCCACCAATAGCACCAACAAAGAAATTTGAATTTTCACCAATTGTAAGTTGGTCTCCTACTTTTAATTTTTGAATATGCGCAAATTGTGGCGTAATAACAACATACACATCATTAATTGGATTAGTTGGATCAAAAGAATCATATTTTTTAATAAATTTTAATTTATTATCCGATAATAATTGTGTTCAATTAATAATTTTATATTTTAAATTTGATGTTAAATCTCAATATGCATATTGTTCACGTAACTGAAATGAAAAGTTTGAAGCTTTAGCAACTAATGCATAATAGGCTTTTGTCAAACCATAAGGCCCATAAGGTTGATTCCGAAAACTATTATTTTTATTATTTTGATTATAAAAATCATTAACACTAAAAACAGCGTTTTCAATATTATTATTATAACCAACATCAAGATTATTATTAATAGTTGGTGAATAATAAAGACTAATTTTTGTTAAAGGCTGTGATGTATCTTTTACTAAAAAACTTAAATCACCATTTAATTTTTCCTCAAATATTCTATCTTCAATGCTAGCTTTAGTAGGGATTTCATCTACGCTTCCTCGTAAATCAACATCTTTTTTTCATTTTGTTATACCATTATTAACAAAATCAATAACAGCATCTTTTAATTTTGTTTCATCTGTTATACCTGAATATTTTTTATTTAAATATGCAATAATTAAATTTATTGTATTTTGTGAAATATCACTATGCGTAAAATTATTCATAAATTCTTCAATCAAAGGTAAATTATTTTGATTAAAAAGATAACCTTTCTGATCATATAATTGTCCAATTACAGAAGTTTGAAAAGCTTCATTATTAACGTTGAAACGATATAAACCATTATTTAAAAAAATTGGTGCACTTTTATCAAGATCAGTAAAAATAATATTACTTACTTTATTTGCTTTAGAATCAAAAGTAAATTTTATTTCAACATTATTATCCAAAGCTTTTAATGCGCCATCTTCACCTAAATGAACATAAGGCAATGTCCACTGTTCCCCATTAACATCAGTAATCAAATGATAATCATTGCTAAAAGCATATCATGGAGTAATTGTTTCAACATTTTGTCCTGTTTTCTTTTTACTGTCAAATCTTAATAAATAATCATAAGCAAAAGTTCCTTTCCCCATAAATGAATATGCATTAGATAAACGTGTATTAACAATTCACGAAGAAGTTGTTAATAATGTTAAAAGCGCAGCTAATATTATAAAAATAATTAACTGTGCTTTTTGCTTAAACATACTTTTTAATGTTTGTAAAAACAGCAACATTTTTTAGATCTCCTCTTTTTCAATTAACTATTAATAATAACGAGTATTGTTATAGTATCAAACAAAATCACTTAATAAATATGAATTTTTTGTTAAATCATCTTTAATCCCTGGATTATACAAGAAACGAGCTTGGTTATTAAATTGAACAACATAACTATATTTAATTTTGTCACTATTTGTTAAATATTCATTACCCATTCCATCATAATCAACTCAGTCTTGATTGTTTCATGTTTCGCCCTCTGGTGCAATATTATGACGTTGTTTTGGGTCTTTTTCTTGTTCAACATATGAAGGAGAATTCCCTGAAGCGGGATCAGTATATCCTAATGGTTTTTTATGACGTTCTAATTTATTTGAAGCATCTTTTGGACCATAGTAATCTAATTGATAACGAACACCTGTTACAGAACCATCAGTTACAATTGCCCCTAATTTTGAACCATCTACACCAGTTCCTGATGCTGTAATATATCATTTTCGATCTAAGAAGATATTATCAAATCAATCTTCTGCCATTACTTTATTAACTTGACTTGTTAATTCACCAATATAACCATTTTGTGAATCTAATATTTGTGTAATAAATTTATGCATTGATTCATGATCAGGATAAGTATTATTTCCTCCATGCGCTCAAATATTAATGATATCGAATAATGACCCTTGTTTATATTGACCTGTTTGTTCATCAAAACCATAACTATTTAAGATAAACTTAGCATATTCACTATCAGGATCAACTGCCATTAAGTCCTCTTTAAAGCCATTTTTATTCGGTCCTTCATTATAAACATCATCAATTGTTTTAACATTATCAATATTTAAATTATAATGTCCTTCACTATCATTACTGTAAAATCAATTTGCTAATCCTGCAATTCCTTTTAATAAATTAAACAAATCAAAGTTTGGTGCGTTTAACATTTGCAATAATGTTCGAATTAAAGCAACAACACTATCTTCAGCAAAATTCCCAATTAAGCCTTGGAATTTTAAAAGACCCTCATAAACTGTGTTTGATATTATGCGATTAAATTTTTGAACATCAAAATTTGAACCTTCTTTTGCCAAAACTTCTGTAAATCAATTTCCTAAAACAGAATACCATTTTAAAAAGGCATTTTTATGTTCTTTTTTATCACTTGTTAGATCTAAATATTGTTTCTCCTCTAACATAATCACGATTAGAGATTTTGTCACAACTGGACTGCTAAAAATATCATAAAGTTTCATACTTTGAATTGTTTTATCAGGGTTATCTACTTCACCATCACTTTGTTTTTCAACATTAAGAACTGTTTTTTCAATAGTATCACGACTAAATATCTCTAATAATGGACTATTTGGTTTAACATTACCTGAATTATCAAAAAACTGGCTTTTTATTTGTTTTAAAATAAAAAACGGTGCTACCAAAAAAATTCCTGCAGTTTTTTCACCAGAACGATTATTTTGAATAAATGGTAATAATTGTGCTAATGAATATAAAACTGGTAATTCTAATCCTGATCCAAATTGGCCTAACATAGTGATTGCTTCATCAAAATATTTTAAACCAAATAAATCATATAATGAACTTGACTGGTTCGCCACAGCCTTCCCAAATTTAATTTCTTCACCACTATCTTTATAAGACAATATTGACTTTGTTAGTGGTGTTGAAAGTGAATTATGATATAAAATATTTGATACATAAGGACCCGATGATGAATCATAATAATTACTTCATCCAGCCGTTCTGTTAATATAATTAATAACTGATTCTGATTTTTGTGACAATGTATTTGCTAAAGCTCCAGTATCATATTGAGCTCATGCTAAATTTGGATTTGCAACAAAATCTCTGTAACGCCCTGTTGCATCTGTTGTATTGCTAGGATGTCCTTGGTTAGCTTCTGTATTTCACTTTGAAAAATCAGTCATTGCAGCAATTGATGACATTAAATTATAAGTATTTCGCTCTGGTTGATAATTATTATCTGTTGCTTTTCAAGGATTATAATAAAGATTATTTAATTTTTTATATTTTTCAACATAATCTTTAATTTTAATTTCTTTCCCGCTTTTAGTAGTAAAGACTCCTTTTAAATTTCTTCCAACATTGTTTAAAAAATACTGTAATGTTGGAAACCCATAAGTATTCATGTTTTCATGACGACTAGCAATTAAAATTTTAGCAATTGTACTAGTATATTTGACTAAATTTCGAATTGTTGGGTCGATTTTATTAAGTTCACTATCAAAATAATTATTATTTTGACTATTTTTTCCTTTTGCACAAGAAACTACCCCTAAAATACTTGCTGACATTAAAGTTGTAGATCCTAATATAGAAAGTAATTTTTTCATTTCCTTCACTCCTTTTATATTTATTAAATTTTTATAAAAATCATTAATTTAAAAGTCAGCAGATAACATTAAATTATCATTACCTGCTTATAACCATTAATAAAAATTGTTGTATATTTAATTGGCTTATCCATACTCAAACAATTATTTTTAATTGCTAAAACAAAATATTTTAAATCATCATTGTTTTTTTATGATTTTGTGTTTTAGCATTATTTTTATTTATTAAAACAACATTTCAAAAATAAATTCAAAGTAAAATAATTATAAAAATATTTTTAAAAATTGTTGATAATTTAATATCATTTACATTTTCAATAAAATATAAATTTAAAATTAAACACAATAATAACAAAATAAAACCAAACGATAATCTCCGAAAAATTTGTTTTACTTCCATTACGCTATTATTAATTACAATAGTACTAATTAAGCTTCCATAACCAATCATTCATAAAATTAAATAAAATGAGTTATTTTTTGTTTTTAAAAATGCATTAAAAATAAAATTAAAAATAACTGAAGAAAAAATAATTAAAAATAAAATAGCAATTAATTTATTAAATAAAATAATAAAATTAAAATATCTTGTCTTTGTTGTGCTAAGAAAGATTGCAAATAATAAAAAAATAAAATTTAATAAATTAATTGTTGATCTTTCTATTCATTCAAAAGAAAATTGAATAAAAATATTAAGAACAAGCAAAATTGATAAATTGCTAATAAAAGTAAAAATAAAACTAATAATTGAAAATTTAGTAAAAGTGTTATTAATATTTTTAATAGATTTTGTTTTTAAAAAACTAATGCGGATTAAAATACTAATAATGAAAAAATAAAAATTCAAAAAAAAATGATGAAAAGATATTAAAGTTAATAAATCTATTAAAAGTGATAAAAATTTATTAACATTTTTTCTACTTCTATATTTTTACACATTAATATTTNNCAAAAAAAAAAAAAAAAAAAAAAAAANAAAAANAAAAACAACGCTAAAAACTAAAACTAAAACTAAAAAAAGAAATATATAATAAATATNTTNAATTNTTNANTNATNTAAACAGAAATATATCAAAATTTATATACAACACAAATTATAATAATTGTAGCTAGGTTTCCAGCATTCCTTGATACCCTGGAATGACGTATTAATTGAAAGTCAAATGGAAGCGAAGAGGTGTGGTATTCTATATACCAACATTCATGTCTCTGGCTCTTATAATCTTTCAGTTATGTTTAAAAAGACTAAAATCGATTATTATCGATACAGCCCAACAATCGCATGATCTCATACAGAGCAATAAATCTATACCCTTGTCAGAGAAGCTCAAACCTCAAGCTGCAGAAATACAGCAAGTCACGCCCATTCCAATAATGCATAAAGCCCAAAACGGCTCAAATCTATCGTTATCGTTATCGTTGCATAGAAAACAGAAAACAGAAGCTTATATTCAGTTTATATATACCATTTACTACCGGTAGACGAGCCCAAAACACAACCCAAAGAAATGAGGAAGAATATTCCCATTCAAATTATGCATTAAATCAAAATTAGAAGTAATTCGATATTTATCGATACTAACAAAATGCTAGAATAAATCCGTTTTTGATGTGCTACAATACAGCTTTAGTATATTCTTAACCAATATGCCGT